>JBGPNV010000001.1:0-40118 GCA_041487695.1 Thermoplasmata archaeon
CCCTTCAAGCCACGGCCATTTCCTGGACGGCGCGCGCCAGGATCCGGACAGGGATTTCCATCCGCTGGCAGACGGCGACGATGCCGTAGGAGTCCGGAGGGATGTTGTATTTCGCGAGCACCTTGCGCACCTTCGCGTCGATTGGGAAGGCATCGAGAAGCAGGATGTCGCGCAGGTAGCAGTCGATCACTTTCGACGAAGACGTTCCAAAGACGTCCTGGAGCGCGGCGCGAGCCACACCGGGGCCCGCCTCCTTGAGCTTCGAGGCGAATGCGTCGAGCGTGAGCCCAGAATTTCCAAGGTGCAGGATCATGCCGCGCAGGAACTTGCCCTGCCAGCCCTTCCGCAGCGGGTAGCAGGCGACGAGCTTCTCGCGCTGGTCGCTCGTGAGCTTGTGGAGGGGCACGCCCATCTCGCCGTAGGTGGACTTGACTTTGGCCCAGACGGTTTTGCGCCGGGCTGCCGGGTGCGGTCCCCAGGTGAGGATCGCGAGGAATCCGTGGTCGGCGTCCAGCTTGCCGTACTCGGCCTCGAGCCAGTTGTCGGCGTATTTGTCCTCGGCATCTTCGGGCACGGCCCGCCACATTTGCGAAATCTTCTCCTCAAGCGGAAACCCGCTGAACTCCCCCACGTTGTGTCCCTCCCTATGCAAGTCCAATACGCTTCTCAAGCTTGACGGCGCAAAGCTCCCGGTCTTCCTTGATCTCCGGCCGCTCGGGGTTCAGCCCCAAGGCCTCGTCGTAGGCCCGAAGCGCATCGGCAAATCGGGCCATGAGTTCAAGGGCTTTGCCCCGGTTGTAGTGTCCGGCCCAGTCCTCGGGGCGCAGCTTGATGGCTTTGTTGAAGCAGAAAAGGGCGTTTTCGACCTCGTTCAAGCGCAGGTGCGCGGCGCCCTTGTTGTTCCACGCCTGGCCGTAGCGGGGGCGGTTCTTTAGCGCGATGTCGAAGCACCGCAGGGCGTGGCGCGCGTCGCCCGCCTGGAGGAGCGCGAGGCCCTTCTGGTACCACGCCTCGGGCGCCTGGGGCCGGACGACCGTCGCGCGGGTGAAGTAGCGTTCGGCCTCCGAGGGGTCGCCGATACGCAACAGCGCGATCCCGCGGTTGTACACGATGTCGAAGTCGCGGGGGTCGACATCGTACGCGCGGGAAAGCGCGGCGAGCGCCTCCTCGGGCTTGCCCTCCTCGAGGAGCGCCACACCCATTTTGAGCCAGGCGCCCTCGGCCCTTCCGTCAAGGCCCGTCGCCTTGGCGTAGCCTTCGAGGGCTTTGGGCCGGGGCCCCAGTTCGTGGATGATGCCGCCGAGTTCCTCCCAGCCGCGCGCGTCCTCGCGGTCGCGCAGCAGCGCCTTGTACATGCACCGGGCGCCCTCGTGGTGCTCGCCCAGCGCCGCGAGCGCGCGGCCCTTGCCGACCCAAGCGTCGCTGTAGCCGGGCTTCAGCTGGAGCGCCGTCTCGAAGGCCGCGGAGGCGTCCTCGTGGCGGTCGATGGCCAAAAGCGCGTCGCCCTTCACGCGCCACGCGCGCTCGGACTTCGGGTCGACTTCGATTGCCCGCTCGGCAAACTCGAGCGCGTCGTCGACCTTGCCGTCGTCAAGCTCGAGCTCGCCGCGCTCTTCGAGGGCCACGGCGTCTTCGGGCGCGAGTTTCAGCGCGCCCTCAAAGGCCGCCCTGGCCTCGACCGTCCGGTCGAGCGCCCGCAGGATGCGGCCGCGCTCCAGATCGTAGGCCTCGACGTGCTCGTCAAGCGCAACCGCGCGGTCGAACGCCTTGAGCGCCTGCTCCTCGCGCTTCATCGCGCGGAGGATCGCGCCACGCAGCGCCCACCCCTGCGCGTGGCCTTCTTCGAGGCGGAGCGCGCGGTCGACCGCCGCGAGCGCCTCGTCGTACGCGCGCGTCTTGAGGAGCGACTCGGCCTTGAAGCGCCACGTCTCCGGGTGGTCCGGGTCGAGCCGCAGGGACTGGTTGTACGCGTTGACGGCCTCCTTTTGGATCCCCATGTGGAAGAGGGAGCGCCCCTTGTTGCGCCACGACGAGGCCGAGTCGGGGTTCAGCGCGATCGCCTTGTCGAAGGCCGTGAAGGCGTCCTCAAATTTCCCGAGCTTCTGGAGCACGAACCCCAGCATCGTGTAGCCGGGCTCGGAGGCGGGCTGGAGTTCGAGGAGCCGCGCGAGGGCGCCCACCGCCTGCTCGTTCTTCCCGGCGTCCTTGAGGAGGCGCCCCTTGAGGGCGTAACCCTCGGGTTCCTCCGGGGCCATCTCGATCGCGCGGTCGACGGCCACAAGGGCCTCCTCGAGTTTCTCCTGCTCTGCGAGGATTTCCGCGCGCTCGCGGAAGGCCTGGTGGTAGCCGTCCTTGAGGGCCGCGGCCTTGTCGATGGACGCAAGGGCGTGGTCATACCGCTTCATGATATGGAGCGCGCGCCCGCGCTGGTACCACATCGTCTCGTCGTCGGGGTTCTGCTCGACGGCCATCTCGAGCAGGTCGAGGGCCTCTTCGATGCGGCCGAGTTTCGTGAGGAGGGCGAGTTTGCGCTTCCAGGCAAGTTCGAAGCGCGCGTCGTTCTTCAGCGCCTCGTCGTACTTCTTGACCGCCGCGTCGTCCTCGTCGAGGTTTTCAAGCGCGAGCCCGAGGTCGCACCAGAGCCCCGCGTTCTTGGGGTCGATCGTGATCGCGTGCTCGAAGGCCTTCTCGGCTTCCTCGAAGCGCTTGAGGGCATTGAGGACCTGGCCCTTGGCCTGGAGCGCGCCCACGTCCTTGGGCTTGAAGCGCAGGAGCTTGTCGCAGCAGACGACGACCTGCTCATCCTCGACGAGCGCCTTGTGGCACTCAAGCTTCATGCGCCAGGCATTCTCGAGCTTCGCGTCGAGCGAGAGGGCCACGTCGAGCTGCTTGACCGCGTCGTCGTACTTCTTGAGCTTGAAGAGGGACTCGCCGAGCCTCAGGTAGACGGGGCCGTCGGCCGCGCCCTGTTCGACAACGCCCTGGTAGCAGTTCGACGCGCGTTCAAAGTCCGTCTTGTCGAAGTACGCGTCGCCGAGGAAGCGCAGGGCTTGGACGTTCTTCGGGTTGATCCGCAGCACGCGCTCGAAGGCCTCGACGGCAAGGTGCGGCTTGCCAAGGGAGAGGTAGTTTAGGCCCCGTTCGACCCACGCGTCCTCGTAGGTGGGGAGGACCTCGCAGGCGCGCTCGAGGTTCACCGTCGCCTCGTCGAACCGTTGGAGTTTGCGCAGAGCCTGGCCCCGCTTGAAGTGCGTCTTGTGGTCTTGCGGGTTGACTTCGAGGGCTTTGTCGTAGCACGCGATGAGGTCGGCCGTGCGCCCGAGGCGCGTGAGGATCGCCTCTTTGTGCGACCAGGCCTCCATGTTGTCGTCGTTGAGTTCGAGCGCCCGGGAGAAGGCCGCGACGGCGTCTTCGTCCATCCCGCGCCGCTCGAGGATGAGCGCGCGGTTGAAGTGGGCCGCCTCGACCGTCGGGTCGATCTCGATAACCTTCTGGAACGCCTGGAGCGCCTCCTTGAAGCGCCCCATTTTCATGAGGATCTTGCCTTTCTCGAGGAAGATCTCGCCGTCGGCCGGCTCGAGCTGGAGGTACTGCTCGAAGCAGCGCAGCGCCTCGCCCTCGTCCGAGAGCTTCAGCGCGCTGATCCCTTTGTTGCGCCATGAGAGCGCGATCTTGGGGTTCACGGCAAGCGCGCGGCCGTAGGCGTCGCCGGCGCCTGCAAAGTCGTTGAGCCTGAACCGGCAATTGCCCGCCTGGGCCCAGACCTCGACCTTGCGTGGGTCCCGCTTGAGGACCTCCTCGTAGTTTCGCAGGGCCTCCTTGAAGTCGCCCGTCTGGTAGTACGAGTTGCCGACAAGCTCCCAGAGGTCGATGTTCTCGGCGTCCTTGCGCAGGAGCTCTTCGTAGACGGCGAGCGCCTGCTTGTGCATGCCGAGGGCCGTCAGCATGGCGCCTTTCCGCCGGAGCGCTTTGAGGTTGTTCGCGTCGAACTTGAGCGCTTGCGAGTAGCCGTCGAGGGCCTCGCGGTGGTGCTCGAGCTTGTCCTCAAGAAGCGCGAGTTCGAACCAGGCTTCGGGGAGGGAGGGCCGGAGCACGCAAACGCGCCGGAAAGCCTCGACGGCTTCCTCGGGCCGTTGCAGGTCGCGCAGCGCGCGCGCTTTGTTGAGCCACGCCTCGGCGTTCTTGGGGTCCTTCTCGATCTGCTTCTCGTAGACGTTGAGGAGTTCCTTGAGGTTGCCCGTCTTCGAGAGCGCGAACTCCTTGCGCTTCAACGCCTCCGCGTTGTTCGGGTTGAGCTTGAGGGCCTCGTCGAGAGCGCGGACGGCCTCGTTCCAGCGGCCGAGCTTCTCGTTGACGCCCGCGCGGCGCAGCCACCCGGCTTCGTTCCTGGGGTCGAGGCGCAGGGAGTCGTCGTACTCTTTGAGCGCCTCGTCGAGCCGGTTAAGGTCTTCGAGGGTCTGCGCGCGCAGGTCGCGGACCTTGGCGTCTTGGGGCGCGAGCTTGAGGAGGGTAAGGAAGGCGGCCTCCGCCTCGGCGTTCCTGCCCAACTTTCGAAGCGCGACGCCCTTGTTGCGCCACGCGCTCTCGATGCGCGGGTCGAGCGCGAGCGCCTTGTCGTAGTAGCTGACGGACTCGGGGAACTTCTCGAGCCGGTAGAAGGCGTTGCCCGCGTTGTTGAGCGCCGGCGCGTTGCCGGGGTCGAGGCGCAGGAGCCGCGCGTAGGCGTCGGCGGCCTGCTGGAAGCGCTCGAAGCCGTAAAGCGCGTTCGCGTACGCCTCGAGCAGCACCTTGTCCTCGGGGCGCTTCGGGAGCGCCTTCTCGAGGGCGGCCACGGCCTTTTCGGGCTTGCCTGTGCGCGCGTAGGCCACGCCGAGTTCGCCCCACGCATCCTCGAAGCCGGGGAGAGTGGCGGCTTTCTCGAGCGCAGATACGGCGCCCTGCCAGTCGCCCGACTCGAAGAGGAGCTTGCCGATCTGGTACTGTGTGTCGGCGTCCGAAGGCTTCACGGCGGCCGCGCGCCGGAAGGACTCAAGGGCCGAGCGCTCGTCGTCGACCTCAAGGAGGCACGTGCCGCGCTGGTAGTGGTAGGAAAACTCCATCGGGTTGATTTCGGAGGCGCGCCGGAAGGAGTCGGCGGCTTCCGCGAACTTCTTGAGTTTCACGAAGCACTCGCCGCGCTTGCGCAGCGCGTCTTCGTCGGACGGGTTGAAGTCAAGCAGGCGCGTGAAATTGTCCGCGGCTTCCTGCCACCGGCCGGCCTCGAACAGCGCGTTGGCGCGGTTGTTCCAGACCTCTTCGCGCGCGGGGTTGAGCGCAATGGCCCGGTCGTAGGCCGTGATCGCCTCGTTCACGCGGCCGAGGCGCTTGAGCGCGACCCCCTTGTTTACCCAGGCGTCGTCGTCGTTCGGCCGCAGGTTGATGAGCTTGTCGTAGGTCTCAATGGCCCCCTCGAACTCCCCGAGCTTGAACTGGCAGACGCCGAGGTTGTTCCAGGCCTTGTCGTAGTCGGGGCGCACGGAGACCGCGCGCTCGAAGGCCGAAGCCGCTTCGCGGAACGTGTTGAGGTTGAGGAGCGCAACACCGAGGTTGTACGCGGCTTCGGCGTTGCCCCGGTCGAGCTCGACGGCCTCTTGGAAGCACTCGGCCGCCTTCGCGTACTTCTTGAGGTCGTCGTAGGCGGTGCCCTGGTTGAACCACGCGTTGAAGAGCTTCGGGTCGAGCTGGATGGCCTTCTCGTAGTTCAGGATGGCGTCGTCGAGCTGACCGCCGGCGTAGTAGTAGTTGCCCAGGCGCAGGTAGGCCTCGGGGTTCGCGAGAAGGCCGTCCGGAGAGTTCTTCTCGACCTCGCGGACCTTCGCCTCGATCGCCTCGAGGACGCCGCGGTCCTTGGAAGAGACCGCCAGCGAGCCCCCGCGGGCGAAGTCCGCGGCCACACCCATCGAGTTCAGCAGGACGTTGAGCTGGGTGGCGACGTTCTGCAGCTGTTGGGCGTCCATCCCCTTGATGACCATCGATTCGATTTGCTTGATGGCGTCGCCCGACGACACGAAGCTGACCTTGTCCGCGTAGGAAGCGGCCCCGACGGCAATGCCGCCGGTGGGCTTTCGCCCCGCGCGAGGCAGCTGCCCGCCTCCAAGGATCGCGCCTTGGCCGCCGATGAGCCGGCTGCCGGGGGCGGCGGCGGCAGGCAGCGGTGTCCCGCATTGGACGCAGGCTTTGTTTGTGTCAGGGTTGGCCGTGTTGCACTTGGGGCATTGGACGGCCACCGGAAGTCCCCCTAGAAAGCGGGGCGATCATCGGTCAAGTCCTCATATGAGGCTTGCGGGCACGTGTCGATGGAAAGCCCGGTCATGGCTCACGCTGGCTCACGCGGACGTCCCTAGAAGAGAGCGGCCAGCTTACTCGCGCATTCGTGGAGGTGCCCGCGCGAGCCGTCGGAAAGGTGCCCGCCCTCAATGTGCACCACGAGCACGAGCTTCCGGCCCGCGGCAAGGGCCACGAGCGCGCCGCCTTTCAAGCGCGCCTCGACCTCAAGGACCTCTTGGCCGATCTCGTGGGTGCCGGCCTCGGCGGCGCCAAACATCGTTGCGGCCATGGCGCCGAAGAGTTCGCGGCCGGCCGGCGAGGGGCCCTTGCCGGCAAGGACACCGCCGCCGCGGGTGAGGAGCGCAGCCGAGGCGCCAGGCACGGCGGCCTCGAGGTCGCCAAGGGCCGCCAGGACCGCGGCATCGCGTGTCCCGGTCACTTCGAGCACCTCAAGGAACGGGGAAGCGCGCGCCCCTCGGCTGAAAGGAGCGGAGTGGGCCCTATATCCTTGTTGCCGGGCGGCTTTTCGCAAGGCCGAGAATCTCAAGGTGTGTGGGCGTGGCCCGCGTGGCTGCCGATGAGCAGGAGCCGACCTGAGTCCGTGAGCGTGATCGACGTGATCCCGCGCTCGCCGCGCTCGATCGTGACGACCCCGAGGTCCTCGAGGCCAGGCGGCTCGCGGGCGCTCTTGAGGTGGCGGACAACGACCGCCTTCTGGAGACCCACCATGAGGGCGAGCCCTTCGAGAGAGGGCACCTTCCCCCCGGCCTTCTGGAGCGCGTCGAGGATGCGGAACTTCTCGTCCCCGATGAGCTCGGTGTAGGAAAAGCGCAGGACGGGCATCCGCACCGGCTTGCCGTCGATGATGTGGATCGCGTCGAGGCCGTGGACGAACGCGGCCATGAGGAGCGAGCAGCCGCAAAGCGGCGAGCCACCCGCGATATTGGCCTGGATGCGGTCGAAGCGCTTCGACTCCTTCGCCAGGATGTCGGCGACGGCCTTCAGCGTCCCCGTGATGATGTCGCCTTCGACCTTTGTGAGCACGGCCTCGATCATGAGCCCCTTGAGCTTCTCCCTCATCGCGTGAGCGGCGGCTTCCGACTCCGCGTGGTAGAGGAGGTAGACCTTGGAGACGGGGAAATCACGCAGGCCGAGGAGGATGGGGGCCTCGTCGCCGCCCACCGTCACGATCTGGAGCGATGCCAACGGCGGGCCACCTTGCGCACTCGAAGCCCGGGGGCGGCAGAAAAACCCTTGCGGGAGAAGTGCCTGGGGGGAGTCGTGGCGCCGCGCGCGTGGACGGTGGGCTACGAGGGGCTCAGCGTGGAGGCGCTCCTCGCGGCGCTCAAGGAGGCGAAGGTCGAGACTGTCGTCGACGTGCGCGAGCGCCCGCAAAGCCGCAAAGAGGGGTTCTCGAAGCTTGCGCTTTCAAAGGCCGTGGGCGACGCCGGCCTGCACTACGTGCACCTCGGGGCCCTGGGCTCCCCGGCAAGCGCGCGGGATGCGTTCCGGAAGGACGGCGACTTCGCGAGGCTGCGGCGCGCCTACCTGACCCACCTTAGGAAGCAGTCGGCGGCGATCGAGAATCTCAAGGGGCTCCTCGCGGGGAGCCCCTGCGCGCTGCTCTGCTACGAGCGCGAGGCCGGGGAGTGCCACCGGGGAATCCTCTGCGGGCAACTCGAGAAAGAGGGCTACCTCTTCACGCACCTCGCCCCGCCCCTGCCTCCAAAGCCCGCACGTTCATCTGGCGCAAAGCTGTCCGACTTCGCGTGAAAGTCCTCTACCAGAACGCCAAGCTCGGCGAGATCCGCCTTCGAGCGGACACGCTCGACGACCTCTGGCACCTGCGGCACATCGTCGCGCCGGGCGACCTCGTCGAGGCGAGCACGACGCGCCGGGACGACTCGGCGACCTCCGACACCTCGAAGCCGACGCGAGGCGACAAACGGCGCGTGACGCTCGGCGTCCGGGTGGAGGCGGTCGAGTTCCAGGCGTTCACGGACCGCCTGCGGCTCTCGGGGAAAATCGAGACGGGGCCGGGCGACTTCGGGCAATACCACACGCTCACGATCGAGGCGCGGGACGACCTCAAGATCATCAAGGCGCGCTGGCGGCTCCACGAGCTCACGCGCATCAAGGAGGCCGTCGACCAGACGGGCGCGCCCAAGGTCGCGGTCCTCTCGATCGAGGAAGGCGAGGCGCTCATCGCCTTCGTGCACGCCTACGGCGTGCGGGAGGTCTCCACCGTCGAGGCCCGCGGGTCGGGCAAGGATTACCAGAAGACGAGCGGGAGGCAGGAGTTCTTCGGCGATACCCTCGCGGAGTTCAAGATGTCGCTCGAGGGCCAGAAGGTGCCGATTGTCGTCGTAGGCCCGGGGTTCACCAAGGAGGACTTCTTGAAGTTCGCGAGGGAAAGGGCGCGCGGGCTCTTCGACAAGGCCATCATTGACTCGACGGCCCACGGCGGACACCTGGGGGTCCAGGAGGCGCTCCGGCGCGGCACGGTCGCCCGAGTCGTGGAGTCCCACCGGCTTGTGCAGGAAGAGCAGCTCCTGGAACGCGTGTTTGAGGAGGTCGCAAAGGAGGGGAAGGCGACCTACGGGCCCAAACACGTCGAGCACGCGCTGAAGGCGGGCGCCGTCGAGATCCTGCTTGTCGCGGACTCGATCGTGAGGAAGCCCGAGATCGACCTCATCATGGAGCTTGCGGCCGACTCGAAGGCGCGGACGTTTGTCATGTCGACGGAGGGCGAAGCGGGCCGCCGGCTCGAGGGGCTCACGGGGATTGCGGCGCTGCTCAAGTTCAAAGTGTAGGGCAGGGCCCGAATGCCGCCCGCCCCCCGCACGGGGCTTTTATAGGCCCGAATCAATCAATGGAGGGCACCCGCGGGGAGAGGCAGATGAAAGAAGTCTGGATCGAAAAGTACCGCCCCCGCAAGCTCGCGGACGTCGTCGGCCAGAGCGACATCACGGAGCGCCTGCAGGCCTACGTGAAGCAGGGGAACCTCCCTCACCTCCTCTTCGCAGGACGCGCAGGCGTCGGCAAGACGACGTGCGCGATCGCGCTCGCGCGCGAGCTCTACGGCGAGAAGGCGTGGCACATGAACTTCCAGGAGTTCAACGCCTCCGACGAGCGCGGCATCGACGTCGTGCGCGACAAGATCAAGGACTTCGCGCGGACCGCGCCGATCGGCGACGCGCAGTTCAAGATCATCTTCCTCGACGAGGCCGACGCGCTCACCGGCGATGCGCAGGCCGCGCTCCGGCGCACGATGGAGAAGTACACGAAGACGTGCCGCTTCGTCCTCTCCTGCAACTACTCGTCGAAGATCATCGAACCGATCCAGTCGCGCTGCGCGGTGTTCCGGTTCCGCCCGGTCTCCAAGGAGGCGATGGAGGGGTGCCTCAAGGACATCGCGAAGGGCGAAGGCATCGCAATCAAGTCCGACGGCCTCGAGGCGATCACCTACCTCGCCCAAGGTGACCTCCGCCGCGCGACCAACGCGCTCCAAGTCGCGGCCGCCACAGGAAAGGCCGTCGATTCGGAGATTGTCTACCAGGCGACCGCCTCGGTGCACCCCGAGAAGACCCAAGAACTCCTGAAGGCCGCCCTGGAGGGCGACTTCCTCCGCGCGCGCAAGCTCCTTGACACGATGCTGATCGACGAGGGGCTCGCGGGCGAGGACATCATCCGCGCGGTCCACAAGGGCGTCTTTGACTTGCCGATCCCCGACCGGCAGAAGGTCGAGCTTGTCGACAAAATCGGCGAGATCGACTTCAGGATGGTCGAAGGGGCCACGGAGCGCATCCAACTCGAGGCGCTGCTCGCGCACTTCATGCTGGTTGGCAGCGAAGGCAAGGGGAAGCGATGAGCCTCAGCCGACCGCGATGAGCGCCGCGTCAATCGCGGCCTCGAGGTCGGCGGCCGCCACGATCCCGACCCAGGTGTGCCGCACCTTGCCCTCGCCGTCGATGAGCACGAGCGTCGGGAGCGCGTTGGCGCCATACCTCGGGCCGACAAACTGGCCGGGCGTGTCCATCGCAAAGGTCCAGCCGGCCTGTTCGTGCGTCTCATTGTAGGGCGAGTAGGCGTGGAGCCAGTCCTTGAACTGCTGCGGGGTCTCCGAGTAGTCGACGTCGACGGACAGGACCTGCAGGCTCGAAGGGCTGTACTCGCCGCGAACGATGGCCAGCTGACGGACCTCCTCGCGGCAGGGCGGGCACCACGTCGCCATGAAGTCCAACACGACGGTTGTGCGGTTGTTGTGCTCGGCGAGGTTGAAGGTCGTGCCGCCGAGGGTCTCGAGGGAAAAGTCGGGCGCCGGGCGCAGCTCCTCCAAGGAGCGGGCGCCGACATAGGGCTCGGCGAGGTACGTGCCGACGGTGAGGACGCTCATGAGGGCGACCACGAGCTTGAAGCGGCGGCTTGGCATGCTCGTCGTCTTCTGCCACGAAAGGCGGCTATCTAAGGTTTGTCGGGCCGTCTCAGGGGAGGCTCGTGGCGCGGACGACCGGCCCTGAGGCTCAGGCGCATCTCGCGCGTGCGTTCGAACCCGAGGCGCTCGTAGATGCCGCGCCCCTGGTCCGACGCATGCAGGCTCATGCGCTCGAGCCCCGCGGCCTTCGACCACCGTAGCGCTTCGCGGGTGATGCGGCTTGCGTAGCCCTTCCCGCGGTGCTCCGGCGCCGTATACACGGAAAGGAGGTAGGCGTGCTCGGTCCCCTTCCAGCCCGGGCGCGGGTGGTCCTCCTGCACCCACACGCAGCCGCTCGCCACCGCTTCGCCGGCGACCTCGACGAGGAAGCCGATGAGCTTCCCGGACTTGAGGCGTTGTCGCGCACACCGCCGGTAGATGGGGTCGGCGGCATCGAGCTGCGCGCGAGTCCTCTTGCCGATGTCCTCCCACATCTGGCGCCGGTGGAGGACGAGGACGCCTAGGTCCTTGACCGTGGCGCGCCGGACGCGCACCTGTGGCATGGATGGCCGCAGGGCGCTCGCGGGATTTGGGGCTTGCCCATCGGTCAGCGCAGGCGCGAGCGCCGTTCGGCGCTGATCGACCGGGAGATCATGATGGCCATCGTGGCGCCCGTGAACAGGACGGCGAGCGGGACCACGGCGCCTGTGAGGAAGTCGAATGGAGGGGACTCCGGCGGCCGTGGGACCGCCGGCGGTGCGTCGACCTGCACGAACGCGATGGCAGAGAGGCGGCTCTCCACCCACGAGGGGTCCGCCGAGAAGAGGATGCGGTCGGAAAACGAGGCATTCCCTGTGAGCGCCAGCCTCGCGCCGGAGAGGGACACGCGGACAAGGAACCGGTACTCGCCGACCCCCCGAGCGGCGGGGACATGGTCCTCGACGATGAGCGCGCGCAGCGTGACGGAAAAGTCCCTGAGGTCGACCGGCGCAAAGACCTGGTAGTCGAGGAACCCGTGGTCGATGACGATCCCCCCACTGAGGTTGATCGAGACGTCGGCCGGGCGAGCGCGGGACGCGTTGTAGGACGACCGGAAGTGGGCGAGGGTCTGGGGGCCCCCGCCGAATTCGGCGAAGATGCCGTCGAACCGGGCGACTGGCACGATCTGGGATTGATAGTAGTCGGTGAAACGACTGTGGGGCGCCGGGAAGTCCGCGTAGGCGAGGGAGCCCAAAGGCGTCTCATTGAGGAGCGCGGCCGCGGCGACGCTCGCGTTGTCGTTGAGGGGCCCGCCGGTCCCGAGGTTGTGCTCGAAAAGGACGGTGCGGTTGTCCAGACCCTGGTGTGTTGGGGATGGGGCGCCAAACGCAAACACCGCCGTCTGCAGGACCTCGAACCGCTCGCGCGCCGCAGGGTCCGCGGAAGCCGGCGAGAGGAGCGCGCCAGCCAAGACCAGGCCGACTGCGAGGATCACGCCTGCGGCCCTTCTCCGCTGCACGCGGAGCCGACCCCCTCACGCGCAAAAAGGCTTGGCGCCCCTGGGGGGCGAGCCGCGGCCTTACAGGCGGTTCCAGCCTTCCTGCATCCGCTTGCGGATTCGGTCGTGGTCGACTGCGGAGAGTTCGCCCTCGCCGTTCGCCCCGAAAGGCACGTCGGTCGATGGCCCGGCAAGGACGACCTCACCCGGCTGCACGTCGCGCTCGGGCTCGGGTTCGGGTCCCACCGAGGCGGCCTTCGAGGCAAGCTCGACGGCCTCGAACAGGTCGACCTTGTGCTCGGGAGCTCCGACCATGGGGATCCCTTCGCTTGAGGACGACTGGAGGGCGCCGGGCCCCGCGCCGACCTCGGTAATCTCTACGCGCTCTTCCCGGATCGGTGCGAGCGTGAGCTCGAGGTCCGAGCCGAGGCGCTCGGCCTCGGTCGAGACCGGCTCGAGGTCGTCGCTGCGGAAACGGCGCTTCGCGCCCTCCGCCTTCACTTCCCTTTGGGGCTCCTCCGCCGCCATCGCCACCATCTCGACCGGCGTCGCGGCCGCCTCCCGCGCGTGGCGCTCGACCTCGTCGGCCTCGGCCTTCGCGCGCTTGACCGCGTGGGCAACCTCCGTGGACGCCTCGGCCTCCTTGTCCGCCTTCTTCTGCTCGCGGATCTCCCGTAGGATGTCCGCGGCCGAGCGGTGCTTCTTGGAAACCTTCGAGTCCGTCTCGCTCGTGTCCGCCTCGGCGTCCACCTCGGTCGAGCCGTGGGTTACTTCGAAAGCCGGAGCAAGCGCCCTGGCTCGCGGGCCATGCGGCTCGGTCTTTTGGGGCTCGTGACCCTCGTCCACCGCGTGCTCCGGGGAGGACCGCCCGTGCGTTTCCTCTTTGGACGCAGTGGCTCTCGACTCGGCCTTCACGGGGACCTTCGGCTTCTCGGCCTCGTGCGCCTGTGGCTGGGTCTCGGTGTCGGAGAGGGCCTTCTTGACCCAGCGGTCCACCTTCTCCTTCTGAGCAGCGGTGAGCTCCGCGCGGTCCGCGCTCTTGGCGATTTGGGCTCGGCTTGGCGCCTCGTGGTGCGCCGCGGCCCCGTGGGCCTCGGCCTCAACAGTCGCGACGGCCACTCGCACAATCGCGGGCGCGGCCGAGGGCTTCTTCACCGGTGCGTGGGGGCCTTGGAGGGCCCTGCCCGGCGCGACGGGCTCCTCGCCCGCGATCCGCGCGCGCTGCCGGCCCCTGCGGTCGAACTGGGGGCCCGCGACGAAGTCGAGGTCGTCCTCCCGGGACACATCGGCCACGGCGACGCCGTCGGCGCCGATGTGCGCAAGGATGCCTCCGAGGTCTTCTTCGTCCGCTTTCGGGTGCGCTGGCGCCTTGCGCCGCGCTTCGAAGCTCGCGTTCTCGAGGTGCTCGAGGGCGTCGTAGTGCATCGCGTCGCTGAGGGCACTGGCCTCGAGCGAGCGGGGGTGGTCGGCACCCTCGAGGGACGCGGGCCCGTGGCTCGGCGCCCCGTCCTCGGCCACTTCCACCATGTCGGCAAAGGCGCGCGCGCCCCTGCGCATCGCGTGCATCGTGTGCGTGCGGCGCAGGCGCTTCTCGAGCTTGGCGCGCGCCACGGGGTTCACCGAGCCGCCGTAGATGTGGTAGAGCTTGCTCGGGCGGAAGTTGTGCGCCCCGGCCGGCCCCTCGGCCCCGACGGAACGGGTGCCGGAGCCAAAGGCAATCGTGCGGGGCAGGTCAAGGTCCATCTCGGGGACCTTGGCCCCTTTGAAACGCCTGTCGCCTCGCGAGGGAGGCGTGGAGGCGAGGAAGCCGGCAACGACCTGGCGCGAGGTCTCGTCAAGGCCGCCCCTGGCCTCGCGCTCCGTGCGCGCTTGGAGTTCGCTGTAGCGCATGTCGGGCCCGCCGCCGAAGAGGCGGGCCACGCCCAGCCGCGGCCGTTCCGACCACTCGGCCGCTGCCACGCCCGTGCCCCTGCGGGAGGGCTCGCCGGCCTTCGCCGTGATCTCCTCGAGACGCTCGAGCAGCGCGTTGACCTCGGCTTGGCTCCGGCGGTCGAGGCCGCGCGCCCCGACCTCGGAAGGTTGTCGCGCCACCCGGGATGCCGGGATCTTCGCGGTAATCGGCGGGACCATCCGCTCTTGGATTTTCATTTGGCTGACCACGCCGCCTACCAGGGCAAACGCGAGCACGGAGAAGAGCGCGTCAGGGCCGGCTTTCATGATTGCCGCCAGGTTCCCGAGGACGTAGCCGAGGACGGGGAAGTCAAAGGGCAGCGAACCGAGCACGCCGGTGTAGCCCGCCTCGACGAGGTTCCGCACGGCTGCCGGGACGGCGGAGGTCGTCGACGAGAGCAGCGCGAGCGCGCCGAAGGCGATCGAGATCGGGATGAGCGCCGCGACCGCGCCGCGGAGCGGCGTGCCGGCCTTCCGCCCGCCGACGTAGCCCGCGACGGCGGGCCCGAGGACGGGGACCCACCAGAGCAAGAGCGAGAGCAGGGTAATCCAAAACGCGCCGCGGTACACACCATGCTTGGCTTGGAGCCCGCTTACGGATCCCACTTCGATCTGGATCTTGTCGACACGATCCTCGGCAAGTTCGCGGGGCTTCATCTGCCGGCGCCTTGAGGTCGAGACGACCTCTTCGAGGTCCTCCTCGCCTTCGCGCATGACGCGCTTGCCGCGCGTTTGGCGAATCTCCTCGTGCCCGCGCGTCGAACGCCTCTGCCCGCGGCGCGCTGCGCCCACCGCGTCGCGTTCGGTCGGGTCGTAGGCGACCACGTGGTGGCCGTCGGCGCGCCTCTCTACGATCGAGAGCGCGCTCCGCAGGCGCGCAAAGCGCACGGGCGGGAGCCCGCGCTTGTTCCATGCCTTTTTGGCGGGGCTCTTGCGCGGCCTTGCCGCCAGCCGCGCGTGCGCGGCACGGGGCCTTCGGTCGTTCGACTTTCGCGCGCGGGCCTTACGGCTTTCGACGAGATTTGCCAACAGCATCCCCCCTGAGCAAGGTGGCCTTGCCTAGAGTGCATCCCGATTTCTGATGGAAAGAAATCCTATATAAGGGTTCGGGATGCTGGCTAAACCCCACTTTTTCGTGTGGAAATGACCCGTTTTCGGGGGGGAAAACGGGCGCCCCTGGGGGGACCCCCAAGCCCAGCCTACTTTTCCGACGCCCGTTCCGTGTCCTTTTCGAATTCGCCCTGCAACTCGTCGAGGACCTCGGCGTCCTCCGACTCGGCGGCAGGCGACGGGGCATTCTTCCTCGGCGCGGCGACCTGCGCGACCTTCGCGGACTTGGAGGAAGCACCCTCTTGCTCTTTGCGCCGCGGCGGCAGCGGGCGCGGGCCGGCGCCCCCGCCGCGGCGCATGAAAACGGGCCACAGGACGAAGAGCAGGAAGAGAGCGCCGATGAGGAGAGCCGCAAGCCCCAAGAACGTGCTCTCCGAGGCCTCCGTACGGACCGTCACCGAGACGGTCGTCGAGTGGCTTTGGCCGAAGCTGTTCGTCACCGTGAGGCGCACGGAGAAGATGTCGCTCCGGTTGAACGAATGGTTTACGAACATCCCCGTCGCGGTCGGCGACCCGTCACCAAATTCCCATGTGAACGTCAGGTTGGACAGGTTATTGTCGTTGCGCTCTTGCGAGCGGGCGCCCGAGAAGGCGATGCGGTCGCCGGGCGCGTAGACGGGCCGGCTGTCGACGACGTCCGCGACGGCAATCGGCGGCTGGGGCGGCACCTTGAGTTCACCGAAGATTCCGAAGGTTGCGATGAGCCCTTCCGGCCCGGCGGTAAAGGCCGAGCGCGACAGCTTCGCCACGACCGTATGGGCAGCTTCGTCGACGATCGAGAGCGCCGCGTTCCAAGGCAACTCGCCGTCAAACGTGTACGCTCGGATCGAGGATTCTACATAGTCGCTGACGTTGACCGCGAGGTCGTAACGGAACTCGATCCGGATCCACTGGGGGAGCGTCGCGTTGGCCGGCAGTGTAACCGAGAAACGGTGAAGGACGCCAAGGCCTGCCGGCCCAGCAATCCCGGTCACGTCCCGAAGCAGGGAACTCCCTTGGCCCACGTATTGCACCAAGAAGGAGACCGGCGGGGCCGAGCGGTTCTCAATTCTAAACACGGAGAACGACGCGACCACCCCGGTCTGCGCCGTGTCGAGACCGTCCGAGGCCGAGAACGTGTAGTTGTGCGTGGCGCTGAGGAGCTGGCCGAGCCACTCGTACTCGACGCCGGCCTGGAAGTCGTAGGGGCCGAGGCCGACGATGGCCATCGGCTTGAGGGGCTCGAGCTCGTTCGTGATGTTGAGGAACACCTCGGTCGGAGGGTCGCCGTCGGGGTCGCTGTACAGGACCTTGAACCGCCACAGCGTGGTGTCGAACGTGTTCACGTCGGGGACGGGGCGCAGGTTGTCGACAGGCGCGACGAGGAAAGGCGCGGTGTTGTCGATCACGTGGATGTCGAGGACTTTGAGGGAGGCGAGCCCGAGCTCGTCGGTCACGGTGAGCTTGACGCGGAAGTCCCCGGGGAAGGCGAAGGTGTGGTTGACCTCCGGCGTGGAGGCCGTGGACCCATCGCCAAGGTCCCATAGGAAGGTAAGGTTCTGGTTGTCCGGGTCGGTCGTGCAGGACGAACTGAAGTTCACGGCCTCGCGCGTGCGGTGCGTTTGCCCGACGGGCGGCGAGGCGATGCAAGCGGTGGGAGGGCGGCCCGGCCTCAGCCCCAGGGTGAGGATCGCGCCGCTTGCCGAGGCGAGGTGCAGGGTGCCTCCATAGAGGGCCGCGCCGCCCACGAGGGGCCCCAGAAGGCCCGGCTCGTACACCCAATCGACGATCCCCGTACCGGCCGACACCGCGAAAAGGCGTTCCGAACCCGTGAAGACCGTGCTGTTGCCCACGGCGCGGACGCCGTTGCTCGGCTGGGCGGGCTCAAGGGAGCGGATCCAGTCGAGCAGGCCGGAGCCGGCGATGAGCGCGCTCAGATTCCCCTGGGTGGCGACGAAGAGGCGGCCGTAGGCCGACGCCATGGGGCCTTCGATGGGGCCATCGAGTGTCGTGTTCCACGCCGGCGCGGGGTCGAGGGGCGCAAGCGAGAACGCCGAGACGTTGGTCGGCCCGTTCACGACGAACAAGAAGCCGCCGCCCACAACCGGCGGCACGTCCGTACGGCCGCGAAGCTGCACGGGCCAGCCTGCCGGCTCGGTGAGCGTTGTGAGGTTGAACGCGTGGAGCTCGCCAACCGAGGACACGGCAAAGGCCCAACCCGAAACGACGACTGGCTCGCTTTGCAGCGCGGGCTGGTCGAGGGGCGCGACGTCGACGGTGGGAAGCTCGCGAAGGGCGGACGGGTCCGAGACATTCACCTCGAGGAGGCGGTCGGACATGCCGAGGAGGAGGAGGTCGCCGTAGGGAACGAGGGACGTGGTCGGGACGCCGGCGAGCGGGACGGTCGAGAGGACTGCGCCTGCGTCGGGCTCGAGGAACGTAAGGTTGCCCGCGGTCGCGCCCGGGTCGCATGTGGCCACGACGAGGACCCCCGATGCGATCGCGGGGGTCCCCACGACGGCGGCGGGCGCGGTCCACGACCAGGCCACGGCCGAGCCGTTGTCCCGGGCGAGGGCGTAGAGCGTGTGCGTGGCGTTGTTTACTAGGATCAGCCTCGAGCCGAAGGCGAGGAACGCGGCGCCCTGCACGTCGAAGACGTCCTGTTTCCAAAGCAGGATGTTGTTCTGCGGGCTGTCCGTTTCCAGGAAATTCGAGCCGTGCGCGTCGGCGTACCTCGAGAGCCAACCGTCGAGCCGGGGAAGGACCTCGACGGTGGCGTTGGCCGAATTGTCCGAGAGGTTGCCGTCCTGCGGGGTCACGTTCACGAGGGAAACGGTCAGGTTGGCCAGGCCGGCTTGGGCAAAGCGCAGCGGCGCTTGGACCGTGACCTGGCCGTTGATGATCGGCACGCCGGTAACGGTCCAGGAGGCAACGGCGGTGGCTGCGCCGCCGAAGTCGACGCTCGCCTCCACATCGGAGGAGCCGAGCTTGTCGCCCCGATTGTGCACGGTCACGCTGAGCGTCAAGGGCTCGCCGGCGTGGGGCGTGCCGTCGGACAGAGCGATGTCGCCGCCTCCAACGGAAAGCTGGGGCTGCGCGCCGAAGGCGTAGAGCGCGCCGTCGAGCGCGGGGACGAAGACCATTTCGGAGGCGACAGCGACCGGCGCGGTCACCTCGTCGGGAAGGGTGTAGGACCAGACCTGCCCCCCCGAATTGAGGAACACGGCGACCGTGCCGTCGCGCGCGGCGGCTACGATGCGGCCGCCTACGGCCGCGGGCGAGGAGAGCATCGCAGCGTTGTCGCCGACGACGCGGTTCCACACCTCCGTGCCGTTCGCCGAAAGGTCAAGGGCGCGCAGGCGCGCGTCTGTCCCCGTGAGCCCGCCGGCCTGTTGACCCGCTGTGGCCACGTACATGAGAGAACCATACACGGCCGGCGTGGCCTCCATTCGCCCGACATCCGGTGAGGTCCAAAGCGGCGTGCCCGACGCGGCGTCCAAGGCGAGGATGTAGCCGGCATCCACGTCGGCCGCAAGGTACGAGAACCCTGCCGTGGCGAGGTAGACAACGCCTGCGGAGACGACGGGCGAAGCCCGCAGGTGCCCTTCGGTAACGGTGCGGTTCCAGACCTCCCCACCGGTCGTTGCATTGAAGGCCCAGAGCATGGGAGGGACGTCCCACGTGGGCGTGAGGAGGTTGTGGATCCCTGCGGAAGCCGCGTACACGATCCCGTTCGACACCGCGGGCGAAGCGGTCGCTTCGGAGGTGAGGTTCGCCGACCAAAGGAGCGAACCGTTGGAGGCATCGCGCGCGTAGAGCCAGTAGGTGAGGGAGCCGTAGTACACGACCCCGTCGACCACGGCGGGCGACGAGTGGACAAAGTGGATCCCTCCGCCGAGGTCGGCGGGCGTCTCGTTCGCCTGCCAGCGCAGCGCGCCGGTGGCCGCGTCGAACGCGTACATGTTCGGCCGGCCGGCGGAGGCTTCCGAACCCACGAAGACCGTGCCGTTCCACAGGGCGGGCGTGGAGAGGATGCGGCCGCTCGTTTGCCGCGCCCAGACAGCGCCGCCGCCGGTCACGTTGCGGGCCGTGAGGTCGCGGCCCAAGCCTACATAGACGACCCCGTTGTCGACGACCGCGCCGCCCTCGGGCTTGTCAAAGGTGTTGTTGAGGAAGCTCCAAACGACGTGGCCAAGCGGCGGCAGTGTGGCGTCCGTTTCGCCTGTGTGCTCGGGGTTCGCGTGGAACATCTTCCATGAGCCCAACGGGTAGTCCGGGTTTGAGAGGGGGACGGCGTCCGTGGAGGGGGAGCTGTCGCCGAAGGCGAGGCTCGGGAAGGCGACAAGGCAAGCGAGGAGTGCGGCGGTAAGGGGACGGGACGGTGGGCGCGCGCGCAAACGAGACACTTCCCTTCGAGAAACCGTCGGCTCCGCCACGGCCGTGGCCGAGGCGCGGGCCCCTTCGTCCGCCCTCATTCGAGGTCGAGCCATAAAGGTTGCCAGACGCCCATCGAAGGGGTAAGCCACCTGCCGAGGTGGACTTCACGCCCAGTCGACGATCACGCGGCCGGTCATCTCGGGGGGCTGGGGCAGCCCGAGGAGGTGCAGGAGCGAGGGGCCCACATCGGAAAGGATGCCGGCCTGGACTTTGAGAGGGCGCGCGGAGAGGGCAAGGAGGGGGACAAGGTTCGACGTGTGCGCGGTGTGAGGCTGCATTTTGCCCTCCACGAGTTGCGCCATCACTTCGGCATTCCCGTGGTCGGCCGTAATGAGCAGGACCCCGCCGCGCGCAAGCGTGGCGTCCGCGATGCGGGCGAGCGACTCGTCGACCGCAAGGACCGCGCGCTTCGTGGCCTCGAGGAGCCCCGTGTGGCCAACCATGTCGAAGTTCGCGAAGTTCACGATCACGAGCCGGTACGTGCCCGACTCGACGCCGGCCACGACCGCGTCGCCGATCGCGCCGGCGGACATCTCCGGCCTGAGGTCGTAGGTCGCGACCTTCGGCGAGGGCACGAGGAGCCGCTCCTCGCCGGGGAAGACCTGTTCGCGCCCGCCGTTGATGAAGTACGTGACGTGGGCGTATTTCTCCGTCTCGGCCACGCGCAGCTGCTTGGCACCCGAAGCGGCAAGGACGGAGCCCAGGCACTCGCGGACCTCGACGGGCTTGTAGAGGACGGGGACCTCCCGCTCGAACGTATCGACCCGCGCCAGCGTGACGTACTGCAGGAGGGAGACTTCGTCGCGGGCAAAGCGCGAGAACGACTTGTCGAGGAACGCGTGGGAGATCTGGCGCGCGCGGTCGGGGCGGAAGTTGAAGAGAAGGACGCTGTCGCCGGACTTGATGAGCCCGCGACCGCCTTCAAGGGCCGCTTCGATGGCGGTCGGCTGGACGAATTCGTCGCCTTCGTTGCGCGCGCGCGCCTGGGCCATCGCGTCCTCTACGTCCTTGGCCTTGTGCCCTTCGCCGCGCGTGAGGAGCCTGTACCCTTTTTCCGTGCGCTCCCAGCGGTTGTCCCGGTCCATGACGAAGTAGCGCCCTTGCACGGTCGCGATGGAGCCAAGTCCCAGTTCGCCGGCCAGCCGCTCGACGTCGGAAAGGTAGCGCTCCGCGCACCGGGGCGGGACATCGCGCCCGTCGAGGAATGCGTGGGTCCACACGCGCGGGAGGGCGGCGGCCTTGGCCGCGGCCATGAGCGCCTTGAGGTGGTTGATGTGCGAGTGAACGCCCCCGTCGGAGACGAGCCCCATGAGGTGCACAGTCCCCGGCGAGCCGGCGGCCTTTGCGAGGAAGTCTTTGAGGACGGGGTTTTCCCCGAAGGCGCCCGTGCGGATGTCGCGGTTGATGAGCGTGAAAATCTGCCAGACGATCTTGCCCGCGCCGATGTTGAGGTGCCCGATCTCCGAGTTGCCCATCTGGCCTTCAGGCAGGCCAACATCCTCGCCGGAGGCCCTGAGTCGGCTCGACGGGTACGTCGAAAACGCGCGCTCGATGAAGGCGGGGTGCGCCTCGGTGGCGGCGTTGTGGGGCCCTGAGGGGGCGATCCCCCAGCCGTCCACGACCGCGAGGACGGCGAAGGGGAAGGGCTCTGTCAAGACTCCACGCGGCGGCAAGCGAAGCGCGCGTTAAAGCCTTTAGCGCACGGGGGGGAAGCGGGGGGAGTGCAGGGGGTCGGATTTGAACCGACGATGTCCTTCGACACCGGATCTTAAGTCCGGCCCATTAACCGGGCTCTGGCACCCCTGCATGAGGGTGTAGCTTGGGAAAGCCGCCCCGCGCGCGCCTTGGGGCCGCTAGCCTAATAACTCAAGGGGGGTGGGACGGAGGCGGGCGCTTGGAATCACTTGCCCCTCCCTCCCCGTCCGGTTGCGGCGCCCTTGCAAGGCGCCCGCACCACAGGATGGCCGAGAGGTAGCAGATAATCGTTAGGGCGACAGTCATGGAGGGCACGACCTGCGTGCCGAGCGCGGGGTCGATTCCCTGGGGTAGCCTCGGGTGCGTCCCCAGGGCGTAGTCGGAGAAGTCGCCGAAGGCGAACCAGGCGGCGGCCGCTGCCGCGAGGGGCAGTCGCGGAAGCCGCATCCCCTTGAGAAGGATGCCGGCCTCAACGGCCTCGGCGAAGTGCAGGACGAGAAGGGTCTGCGTGAGTTGCGCGCGGTCGGGAGCGAAGAAGTCCGCGCGGTAGAGCCAGAAGACGAGGACGGTCCAGATGCCGTACTTCACGAGCGAGACGAAGGCGAGAAGCTCGAGCGTGGGGCTGCGCGTTTTCCCGCCGAACCACCACAGGCCGAAAACGAGGACCATGAAAAAGGGGCCCGTTGGCGAGTCGGGGACGACGGGGAGGAGGTACCAGACCGTTTCGTGCAGTTGGGCCCAATAGAAGTAGATCCCGTAGGCGACGCCTCCGATATTCGTGAGGGTAACCGCGAGGGCGAGGACCCTGACCTCGCGGAAGGCCGTGAGGAAATTCAGCGCGCGTTCGGCGACGGTCGCACCCTCGAAATACGACCGGAACGGCTTGGGCACGCGCGCGCCTCAAGGCGCCCACAGCGCGGTGGCCCTTCAAAACGCCTCTGGGCGGCCGGCGGGCGCGAGAGCTTTCGCTCACCCCCCCTTGGGACGTTCAAAGGGGATGTCGCCGTTCGTTGGATCCGTGGGTTGCCCGGGACGGGCAACCCTCACGTTCTCTACCGTGGGGCCCCGCCTCCCTAAGACCCCGGCGTGCCGCGCCGCGGCGAAGGGTTAAGGCGGCGCCCCGACGTGGCGGGGCTCGTGCGACTCGCGATCCTCGCGGCTCAAGACAAGGCCTCCCGCCGGGTCCTCCTTGAGACTCTCAAGCTCCTGCAGACGCAGCACAAGGACGTGACCGTCCGCCAGGACTTGGAGGGCGCCTCGCCTGAGATCGTCGTTGCCCTGGGCGACAACCGGTTCCTGCTCGATTCGCTCCAAGACATCCCCCCGGGCGCCGCGGTCCTCACGGTGGGGCAGGGGTTCCTCGCCGAACTTGCGCCGGAGGGCCTTGCGGCGGCGCTGCCCAAAGTCCTCGCGGGGAAGGTCACGGTCGAGGAGCGCCTGCGCCTCGAGGTCACGATTGACGGGCGGCACCTCCCGCCGGCGCTCAACGAAGTCGCGCTCACCTCGAGCCGGGGCGGCGGATTCCTGCGCTACTCACTGGAGATCGACGGGGAGCGCGTGTGGCGCGACGCGGGAGACGGGGTCGTGGTCTCGACGCCGACCGGCTCGACCGGTTACGGCCTCTCGGCCGGCGGCCCCGTGGTCATGGAAAACGCGCAGACGCTCGTCGTCGTGCCGATCTGCTCGGCGACGGGGCAGCGGCCCCTTGTCCTGCCGCGCGAGGCGCACATCGCGATCGCGGACGTCGAGTCCCGCCTCGGGCGGGTCCTCGTGCTCGACGGGCGGAGGCGCTACCGCGTGAGGGACACGGGCTTCTCCGTCGAGGCTTCGAAGCACCCGGCGCGGTTCGTTAGGATGGGCCGCACGAGGTACCTGCAGGTCTTCGGCAAGCTGCACACGAGGCGGGCGGGGGCCGAACTGCCCCCCGGCGCCGCGCCCTCGGCCAAGTTCATCTTCCGGCTGCTTGCCGACCAAGGCACGCTCTCGGAGAAGCAGCTCATTGCCGAATCGGGCTTGCCCGAACGGACGGTGAGGAGCGCGCTCGCCTACTTGGTGGGCGAAGGGCTCGCGCGCCGCGCGCCGTCGCTGCGGGACGCCCGCGAGGCGGTCTTCGCGCTCAAGCGTTGAAGCGTTGAAGCGTTCACTTCGAGTTTCGCCGCGTGCCCGGCATTGCGCCCCTCGCGATCTCCTCGCCCTTGACGACGGCACGGATCAGGTACGACGAGGCGAGCGCGAAGTGGCGCACCCCCGGGTAGAGGGCGCCGGACATCGCCTCGGCGCGAAGGGCATCAAGCAATTCCGCGCGCGGCGCCTCGCCCGCCTCGCGCACCTTGGTGAGGGGCCGGGCGGAAGCGAGCACCAAAATGGCGCCGAGCACGAAGACAAACTGGAGGTGGGCCATCGAGAAGAGCGTGGTGCCGGCCCCGCCGGTGGGCAGGGTCACGTCCCCCCGCACGGCGAGGAAGTACGCCCCAAGGACGCCGCCGAGGATGGGCCCCACGCCTGTCGCAACCGCCCGAGTGAGGAGCGTGGCGGAAAGGTAGGCCGGCGTCGACGGGCCCCTCGCGAGCTTGAACGCGAGGTTCCACGAGGTGAGGTCGGCGGCGGAGGTGCCGATGGCGAAGAGCACTTGGATGACCACGACGAGGACGTATTCCACCGCACGGTCGTGCGGCACAAAGAGCGTGAGGAGGAGCCCCGCGGCAAAGACCGGCACGGCCACGGCAAGGACGGGCTTGTTGCCGTAGCGGTCGGAGAGGCGGCCCCAGAGCCAAAAGAAGAGGACGTTCGTCGCGTAGCCCACGATGAGAAGCGCGGTCGTGAGCGAGACGGAGAGGCCGTGGTCCACGAGCAGGAAGAGCGGGAAGAACGGCACGCTCACCGTCGCGCCGAAGCCCCAGAGCGTCTGCCAACGGAGGAAGGCGCGGAAATTGCTGTCGGCAAAGGGCGCACGGACGACCTCGCGTAAGGGGACCGACGAGGGGTCCTCGCGCGGGGGCCGGTGGGGCATGAGCGAAAGGAAGAGCGAGGAACCGACGCCGAAGAGCGCCGCGAGGACGTAGACGGTCGCGAAGGCGAACCGCTCACCCTCGGGGCCGCCCACGGCCCGCTGGTGGTCGATGAAGAGCCCGGCCCCAAGCAGGAGGGGCGCCGATAGCCCGACGAGGAAGGCCGCGCGGGTCCCGAAGTACCGCCCGAGGCGCGCCTCAGGGACAAGGTCGCGCATCCACCAGAGCCACGACCCTCCCGCTACGGCGCCAAAGGCGCTCCACGCAAGGAAACCCGCGAAGATGCCGGCCCCTCGCAAGCCGGGCGGGAACCAGAGCAGTGCGGCGACCACAAGGAGGATCGCGAGGCGGCCGGTCGTTGCAAAGGCGATCGTCACGGCCTTCCGGTGGTGGAAGCGCCTGTAGAGGACCACGGCCGGCAGTTGGAGGAGCTGCGCAAGGAAGGGCATCGCCGCGAGAAGGCCGTAGTCGAAGTCCGAAAGGCCGGCGAAGATCGCCAAGGCTGCGAGGATCGCGCCGCTGCAGAGCGTGAACATCCCATTCGAGAAGATCCCGTCGACGATCCCAAGGCGCAGCCCACGCTCGACCTCGCTTGCCGTGAATTCGGGGTCCACCCGAGCCAGGCTCATGGCCCCTCACCCACCTTGACCGCGGGGGTCAAGGAAGCGGCTTCGTCTCGCGGGGTTTGAGGGGCTTTGCCGGGACGCCGCCCACAAAGCCCTCGACGTCGCTGTTTACCAGGGACATGGCCGAGACCACGGTGCCCGGCGCGACCGAGACGCCGGGCAAGATGAGGGACCTGGCGCCTATGACCGCGCCGCGGCCGATGACGACGGGGCCCGTCCGGTATTCGCGCTGGAGGTACTCGTGGGCGAGAATCGTTGCGCCGTACCCAATGATCGCTTCGTCTTCGATGGTGATGAGCTCGGGGAAGAAGATGTCCATCGTGGTCTCCAAGCCCACCGCAACGTGCCTGCCCACCTTCATCCCCATTCGGCGGTAGAGCCAATTCTTGGAGCGCAACGAGGGGGCGCCGCGCGCAAGGCGCATGAGGACGTAGTTGCGCCAGACCCGCAGGCGCGGCACCGTCGCGGGCCAGTGCCACAGCGAGTTGTGCGTCCCTGGCGAGGGGCGGGTCGTAAGGCGGTCGTGGCGGCGGGCGACGGTCGAGGAGACCAAGTCCCTCTCGATGGGCCCGTGAGGCCGCGTGGGGGCGGACTGGCCGCTCATGCGCCCACCGCCTGCGCAGGCGACCGGATCGCCGCCGCGAATTTGGACGCGCTGAACTCCAGGGCAAAGGCGCGGCGCCCGTCAATGTCAATGACCGGGACTTGGAAGTCCAAGGCCGCTTTGAGGTCTGCCTCCGCGTCGATGTCGACCACCTGGAGGAGTGAGCCGTCGCGGTACTCCGAACGCAAGACGACACTCGTGGGCCCGCAGCTGCACGGGGCAAAGCGCAAGCGTGGGGGCCCGAGCAGCCGCGCCAGCTCGCGCTCGACGAGCGCGAGAGCCTCTTCGCAAAGGCCGCACCCCCCGCGCGTGAAAAAGCAGACGTCGGGCACGAGCGGCGGGACGCAGGGTGGAGATTTCTAGCCTTCGCTGCCGATGCCGACCCCCGAGGCCAACGGGGGCGGGGAAAACCCGCCCGAATTCGCGCTCCTGGCTCGGCCCAATCTGGCGCTCCTCGAACCCTGAAACGCTTATTAATGAGAACCCGCTTGTGCGCTTTCCCCGCCTTTGAGTCGGGAATCTTGCAAGGGAGGCATCGCTTGGCGCAGGAAAAGCAGCAGCAAGCCAAGCAACTGAGCCGCGCGGAAGCCCGTCGGACGAAGGACAAGTGGAAGTCGAAGAAGTGGTTCAACATCTACGCGCCCCCGATGTTTTCGAGCGCGCTCATCGGTGAAGGGCTTGCGGAGGAAGTGGGCCTGCTGGTGGGCCGCATCCCCGAGATTACCATGCAGGAGCTCACCGGCGACTTTGCCCAGATGCACGTGAAGCTGCGCTTCCGGATCAACGAGGTCCGGGGCCAGGATGCGCACACCGTGTTCGTGGGCCACGACCTCACCTCGGACTATGTCCGGCGCCAGACGCGGCGCAAGCACTCGAAGATGGACGTGTGCAAGGACATGGTCACGAAGGACGGCTGGCACGTGGTCATCAAGCCCCTTGCGATCTCCGACCTGCGGATCAAGTCCTCGCAGCAGACGGCCATCCGCACGATCCTCGAGAATGCCATTGTCGAGATCGGCGGCAAGCATACGCTCGTCGAGCTCACAAAGATGATCGTCGGCGGCGACCTTTCCAAGGAGCTCACGCAGCGAGTCAAGGGGATTTACCCCGTCAAGCGGATCGAGATCCGCCGAAGCGAGGTGCTCGCGCGCAAGTTCGAGGTCCCGGAGGAGTTCGCGGACAAGACCGCAGAGGCGGTCGTGGCCGTGGGACCCCTGCCGGGGAGCGCGCCTGCAGCCGCGCCGACCCAGGCGGCGCCCGCGGCACAAGTCCACGCCTCGCCGGCGGAATTCCCGGAAAAGGAGGCCGTGCTGGGTCGCCTGCTTAGCGTGCCGGGCGTCGGGCCCTCCAAGGCGCTTTCAATCTTTGACGCGGGGATCCACACGATGAGGGACCTCGAAAAGGCGGACATCAAGCGCCTCATGGAAGCCGACGGGATCACGGAGGCCATCGCCTCGAAGATTGCCGAGCACCTGCACAAGGGCGCGGCGCCCGCTTGAAGGCGCCAAGGGTCCTGCACGGCCCCGCTTACGGGGCGGTCCGTTGCGCAGGGGGCACGTCGCCGGCCGCGGTGGCCTCGGGGGGCGCGGGCTGGGCAAGGGCCCAGCGGACGGCCGCGAAAACGTCGGCGATCTTGAAGGGCTTTGAGATGAAGCCCATCGCGCCGGCTGCAAGGGCGTCCTCGCGGTGCACCGTGTCCGAGGAGACGAAGATGACCTTGGCGGCCGGGTCGATCGAGCGCAGCGCGGCCGTTGCCTCGACGCCCGTCATCTTCGGCATGACGTTGTCCATGAGGACGAGGGGCTTCGGGTCGAGCCGCGCGTAGGCGGCGATCGCTTCGTCGCCCGAGCCGACGGTCGAGACGCGTATGCCCTTTGCACGCAGCATCTCGGCGACCATTTCGCGGTGGAAGAGCTGGTCGTCGACGACAAGCACGTCGCAGGGCTCGACCTCGACCTCGACCTCGCTTGCGGCCATGGTCGCCCCTTGAACTCCACCCCGGGCCGGGGTACTAAAGCGTATCCTCGCCGCTCGCGGGGCCGCCCCGGCCGTCCCGGCCTGCAGGGCAGGGCCCAGCGTGGCGGCGGCCGGGCTATTCTTCCTCGCCCCAGTGCTTGGCCAGGTAGGGCACAAGGCCCGGGGTCACCACGACCTTCTTGCCGACCACGGGGTAGCCGTACGGCAGCTCAATCTCCATGCCGTCGCCGTAGCGGACTGTGAGCCCGTTGGTGAACTCGATGTCTTCGAGCTGGGCGCCCAGCGCGATCGCGCGGGCGGCGAAGACCGCAACATCGATGGGCAGCTGGACCGCCCCCAGGTGCCGGGCGGGGCGTTTCGAGCGCTTCGTGATGAGGTCCCGGGTGCGGCCTCGCATCGCCTCGCCGCCGAGGATCCCCCCGACGACGAGTGCATCGAAGGCGTCGCAGTCCTGCGTCGTGAGGGGCCGCGAGGCCTTCGGGTCAAGGACGAGCGCCTCGCCCACGTCGAGGTCTCGGAAGCTGCGGGCGCTCACCTGGGCGCCCTCGATGCGTTGGAGGTGGCGCTGGAGCCTCGGGTCGCGCACATTCGTGAAGTGCACGCGGGCCCCCCAAGTCTTGCAGGCGTGGGCGTACTCGAGCATGAGCCACCTCGAGTCGCGCGGCTCGAGGTTCTCGATGACGAGGCGGATGCGCGGGGCCTTCGCCGGAGCCGCGCGCTTGGCAAGCCGCTCGCTCCGCATGCCCGCCCCCCGGCCCACAAGCCCCTCCCCCAAGCCATAAATGCATCCCGCCCGATCGAAGCCGGCTTGAGCCCGAAGAAGGTCGTGCCGGACACCTCCGTGCTAATCGACGGCCGCATCTCGGCCATGGTGGAACAGGGCGACCTCAAGGGAGCCCACGTGGTCGTCGCAGAGGCCTCCGTGGCCGAACTCGAGCACCTGGCCAACAGCGGGCGCGGCATCGGCTGGAAGGGCCTGCGCGAACTCTCGCGCCTGCGCGAGCTTTCGGGCGAGGGCGCGATCCGCCTCGAGTTTTTTGGTTCGCGGCCCACGGACGTGGAAGTCGCGGCCGCCCCTGGAGGGGCGATTGACAACCTCATCCGGTCGGCTGCCCTCGAGGTCGGCGCCGAGCTTGTGACTTCGGACCGCGTCCAGAGCGAAGTCGCGCGGGCGCGGGGCGTGCCTGTGAATTACATCAAGCCGGACATTGCCGAGCAGGTCCAATTCGAGAGCCTCAAGATCCACCGCTTTTTCGACAGCGAGACTTTTTCCGCCCACCTGAAAGAGGGCACGGCGCCCCACGCCAAGCGCGGGACGATCGGCAAGGTGCGGTACGGCCCGGTCGAAGAGCGGCTTACCTCGCGGGAAGAACTCCTTGGGCTCGCGTCCGAAATCCTCGACTTTGCCTCGCGCGACGCCGAGTCCTTCATTGAAATCGACCGGCGAGACTCGCGGGTCGTGCAGCTGCGCAACTACCGCATTGCGATCGCCTACCCGCCGTTCTCGGACGGCGTGGAAATCACCGCCGTTCGACCGGTCAAGAAACTGCGCCTCGACGACTACCGGCTCGAGCACGAACTCGTGGCCAGGCTCGAGGACTACCACCGGGGCGTCCTCATTTCGGGGCGGCCGGGCGACGGGAAGTCCACCTTTGCCCAGGCGGTTGCCGAGTACCTCTCGCGCAAGGGGGCGGTCGTGAAGACGATGGAACAGCCGCGCGACATGAGCCTGGGGCAGGAGATTACCCAGTACGGGCCGCTCGACGGCGACATGGCGCTTACCTCGGAGATCTTGCTGCTTGTACGCCCCGACTTCGTCGTCTACGACGAGGTACGCAAGACGAAGGACTTCGAGGTCTTTGGCGACATGCGCCTTGCCGGCGTGGGGCTCATCGGCGTCACCCACGCGAACCGAGCCATCGACGCCGTCCAGCGGCTCATCGGCCGGGTGGAGCTTGGGATCATCCCGCAGGTTGTCGACACGGTCATCCATATCGTCGACGGCGAGGTGGCCCAGGTCCTCGAACTCGACTTCACGGTCAAGGTGCCCTACGGGATGGTCCAAGAGGACCTCTCGCGCCCGGTGATCTCGATCACGGACTTCCGCACGGGGCGCGAGCTCTTCGAGATCTACACGTACGGCGACCAAGTCGTGGTGATGCCCGTTGGCGAGGCAAAGGGCCGAGGCGGCGCCGGGCACCGCCCGGGGGGCCGGGGCGGCCTGGCGCCGCAGAAGGTCGCGGGCGTCATCACGGCCGCCGGGGCCGGCGGTAGGGTCGAGGTCATCGAGGGCCCAGGCGCCGGGTTCACTGTCCGGCTCGACCCCGAGGACATCCCCCGGATCATCGGGAGGGGCGGAGAGACCATCCGCTCGATCGAGCGCGAGCTTGGCACACGCCTGCAGGTCGCGCCCCGCGGCGCCGGCGAGGAGGAGGAGGAGGAGCCTGAACGTGGCCGGGACTTGCGGCCCGCCGTCCGCATGCAGGGCAAGTCGATCCGCCTCATGCTCGACCCCCGACTCAGCGGCAGGGAGGTCGAGATCCGCGTTGGCGGACGACCGGTGCTCGAGGCGACCGTGGGCGCCAAGGGTGTGGTCCGGATTTCCAGGAAGAGCCCGCTCGGCCTGGAGTTCGAGACGGCGCTCAAGCGCGGCGAGCCGGTCGAAGCGCGCCGCCTTTGAGCGCGCCGGTCAAGCAAGCTCGGGCAGGAGGACGCGCTCGACGGCGCGGTCGTACACGTGGTTCTTGATCGCATAGAGGTCGTTCATCGAGAAGACAAACGCGTCCGGCTCGCGCTCGATGAAGCGCTGCTCGCGGTTGAACTTGGCAATCGCGTTCATCGAATCCACGTAATCCTGGAAGGCGTGGAAGGCGAGGACCTCGAGGGCTTCGCTGTCGGCCGAGACGCGGAAGATCACGGGCTGCTTGTCGAAGAAGGGCGCCTCGGCGGCAAGCCGGTTCTCGAGCACTTGGTTCGAGCGGTAGCGCTCGTGGAGGACCACGAGCACCTGGTAGCCCATCGTCGCCAAGTTCGGGATGCGGACGAGCTTGAGTAGCCCCAGGGACTCGAAGTGCCGCCGCATCTTCGTCACCGTCTGGCGCGTCACATCGATTTGTTTGGCCACCGAGCTGTCGTGCATGTCCGGGTTCGCGATGAGCCCGCGGTAGACCTTCTTCTCGATCCTTGAGAGCTCGACGGCACGCGCGCCCTCGAAGGTGTCGCGCCGCTCCTCGCGGGGCGGGCGCCGGCCGTCGGACTCCGGCAGGCCGAAGTCGCGGGCAAGCAGTTCCGAACAGTCGAAGAAGTTCGCGACGCGCGAAAGGGAAAAGGGGAAGTGGATCGCCTCGTAGCCCTCGGGCAGGAGGAACTCGCTTTCGGAGTACACGCGAAGGAACCGCTCCGTATTGGCGCGCGCCGCCGAGAAGTTGCGGTTGAACGACAGGGCGAACCCCGCGCGCTCGTCCGAGGCGAGGTAGAAGACTTCGGGGAAGTCGGCAAGCAGCGAGCGGCCGATTTCGAGGCGTTTGGGCTGCGCGACGCTCGCGTTGAGGCGCGCGAGGTTCACGCTCAACATCTCGCAGCCGAGGTGTTGGAGTTGGGGCACGCGGACCGTCATGAAGAGGCCGCGCGCTTTGAGCCGGTTCTTGATCGCGGTGACGGTCGAGAGTTTCACCCCGACGCGCTCGGAGAGTTCGCGGTCGTTGAGGCCCGTGTAGCGCACGAGCGCGTGGAAGACCGTCTTCTCGTTCGGCGAAAGATCCTTCACACTCATGGAGTGGAGGAGGAACGCCGCATGTTGGACAAAAAGATATCGGGTCGCCCCTTTGATCAATAATTCGGGCAGTCCGTGGTGGGAGACCCTCCGATTCCACCGCGTCCAGGCCTCCCGACATGGGGCCTGCCCGCGGAGTCCGCCGCCTTTCGCCGAACGGTTTAACCCTCAGGCCGGCGCTTGGGCGCCCCGGGGGAAGCGCCCGTGCCGTCGGAGAACATCTTCCGGGCCTACGACATACGGGGCGTATTCAACGAGGACCTCTTCGCGCACGACGCGGTCGAGGTCGCGCAGACCTTCGCGGAATTCGTCGAGGGGAAGGGGCCCATTTCGCTTGCCCGCGATGGCCGCACGTCCTCGCCGGCCCTTGAGGCGGCCGTGGCCGCGGGGCTGGCTTCGAGCGGCGTGGACGTCGAAACCTTCGGGCTGCTCCCGATCCCCACGGCAAACTTCGCGACATGGCAGGGCTCGTACCACGCGGGCGTCTACATCACGGCCTCGCACAACCCGCCGCAGTACAACGGCCTCCGCTTCCGACACTCGGACGGCTCGGGCTACACGCTGGAAAACGAGACGATCAAGAAACTCTTCTTCGACGGCAAGCGCAGGCGCGCGCCCTGGGACAAAGTGGGCACGATCCGGCAGGGGGACGCCTCGCAGATCGTCGACCGCTATTCGCACTACCTCCTGAAACGGCTGCCCGGGATGAGGCCGCTTAAAGTGGTCCTCGACCCCGGCAACGGTGCCGCCGCGGTCACGGCGCCGCGGCTCTTCACGGAGGCGGGCTTCGTCGTGCGCGTGATCAACGGCGAGGTCGACGGCCGCTTCCCGAACCGCGACCCCCACCCGACCGAGAAGACGATCGGGGGCTTGCGCAAGGCTGTCAAGAAGGAAGGGGCCGCCTTCGGCGTCGCCTTCGACGGCGACGGGGACCGGTGCGTGTTTGCCGACGACCGGGGCCGGGCGGTGCAGACGGACAAGGTGGGGATTATGGTCGCCCGCGAGATCGCGAGGCGCAAGCGCGGCGCGACGATCCTGGCCAACATCCCATGCTCGATGATTGTTGAGGAGGAACTCGAGAAGATCCCGGGCACGCGCGTGCAGCGTGTCCGGGTGGGCGACGTCTTTGTCTGTGAGGCGATCCGCAAGTACAACGCGTCGTTTGCGATGGAGATTTCCTCGCACTACTTCCTGCCGGAGTTCTACATCTTCGACGACCCGGTGCTCATGGCGCTAAAGGTCGCCCAGGAGATCGGCGAATCGGGCAAGAAGCTCTCCGAGCTTGCCGACGAGATCCATTCCTACCCGTTCCTCGAGAAGGGGCTCGCGGTCAAGGACGAGGTGAAGTTCAAGGCGGCCCGTGAGCTCGTGAAGTACTACAAGGGCAAGGGGCTGGAGGTCGACACGACCGACGGCGCGAAGGTCAAGATGGAGAACGGCTGGGGGCTCCTGCGCGCCTCGAACACGCAGCCGATGATCCGCCTGTTTGCCGAAGCGAAGACAAAGGTTGACCTCAAGAGGATCGTGAAGGCGCTGGAGAAGGACTGCGTGAAGGCAGTCAAGAGGGCCGCGAAACTCCCCGTTGCGCGTGAAGCCCCGCGCGCGGGGCGATAGCCGGGGCCGGCGCGGGTCACGAGACGATCTTCGTGAGCGTGCTTGCGAAAAGGTCGGCCTCGCGGGGCGTGTTGTAGAGGTAGAAGGAGGCTCGGACGGACCCTTTGAGGCCGTGGGCTTTCATCCACGCGTGCACGCAGTGGTTGCCGCTGCGCACGGAAATGTTCGCTGCCTCGTCGAGCGCCAGGGCGACATCGTGCGGGTCCATCCCGTCGACCGTGAAGGAGAAGATCGACCCCCTCAAGCCGGCGTCTGCCGGCCCGAGGACCTTGACCCCCTTGAGGCCCTTCAGTGCCGCGGTGAGGCGCCTGTTTAGCCCGTTGCCGTGCTTGTGGATCGCGTCCATCCCGACCGCGTCGAGGTAGGTGAGGGCCGCGCCCGCGCCGAGGATCCCCGCATAGTCCTGGAGCCCGCCTTCAAAACGCCGCGGCGGCTTCAGGAATGTCGCAGACTTGTACGTGGTCTCGACCACGGTGGAGCCGCCGGGGTTGAGCGGCTCCATGGCCTCGAGGAGATCCTGTTTGCCGTAGAGGAGGCCGACACCCGTGGGCCCGCACATCTTGTGGACCGAGCAGGCGAAGAAGTCGCAGTCGAGGCGCTCAAGGTCGACCCTCTGGTGCGGCGCGGACTGCGCGCCGTCGAGCATGAGCACCGCGCCCTTGTCGTGCACGACCTCGGCGATTTCCCGAGCCGGGACGGAGGTCCCGTCCAGGTTTGCCGTGTGGCCGACCGACACAAGGCGCGTTCGGGGCCCCACGGCGTCCTTGAGGGCCTCGAGGTCGAAGAGCCCGTCCTTACCCGAGCGGACGATCGTGTAGCGAATGCCCTGCTGCTTGCGAAGCAAGTGCCATGGCGCGAGGTTCGAGTTGTGCTCCTTGTCGCCCGTGATGACCTCGTCGCCGCGCTTCAAGCCGAACGCGTGGGCGACGAGGTTGATCCCCTCCGTCGTGTTGCGCAGGAAGACGATCTCGTCGGCCGAGGGCGCGTTGAAGTGCGCGCGCGCCTGCTCGCGCACTTCGTCCACCTTGAGCGAGACCTTCGAAGAGAGCCGGTGGACCGAGCGCTCCGCGCACACGGGGTAGTTCTCGTAGTAGTCCACGACGGCGTCGATCACCGCGCGCGGCTTGAGCGCCATGCAGGCGGAGTCGAGGTAGACGAGTGGCTTGCCGCCCACCTTCGTGGCAAGGGGCGGGAAGTCCTTGCGGATGCGCGCGAGGTCCATCGCCCGTCCTCCAACCCTTCCGTGGGACCTCAAGGCACTTCGCTGTAGCCCGGGACGCTTCCCAGGTCCTTGAGGAAAAGGTCGCGGTCCATCGAGTCCTTGATGCGCCGGCCCGTCGCCTTCCCGAGCGCAATACAGCGCCGGGCCTCGTCCATGTTGCCTTCGAGCGCGTTGGCACGGGCAAGGGCCTCATAGGCGTAGGCCAGCGGGAAGTCCTTCACGTCCGCGCGCTTGCAGATTTCCAGCGCGCGGCTGCCGTGGTAAAGCGCAGGCTCCGCGCGGCCGAGGACGGCATAGACATGCGAGATCTGCCATTCGCCGATCGCGAGGTTGTCCACCGACCCGACCTCGCCCCAATGGAAGCGCGAAGCGTGCGCGGCATGGATCATCAGGTCGTTTTCCTCCGCCGTCCGCTGGGGCTTTTCGAGGTAGCGCCAGACCAGGTTGAAGAGGTCCTTGGCCATCTTCTCCCGCTCCTCGCGCGAGTAGGAACCAATCATCCGACCTCACCTCAGGGGGTTGTCTCAAGCAGAGGGCGCGGGCGAGGCCCACCAGACCCAGCCGCGCAGGGTGGGATCGAGCTGCCCTTCGATAAGCCCTTTGAGTTGAAGCTTCATGAGGAAGCGCGCGGGCGAGTCGGGGCACTGGACGGCGTCGGCGTTCGTGGCGGCCTCAACCTGCTGCGTCGTCCGGCGCGTGCCGTCCTTCAGGAGCCGCAGGATGAAGGCGGACGCTTCCGCTTCGCTCATCACACGGCGTTCGCTCACAGGCGACCCTCCGCCCTCACGCACCGTCGGGGCGCTTTCCGCCCGACTTACGCCTTGGCCTTGCCGCGCGCCTTTGCCGCGACGGGCTCCGGAGCGCCGTTCTTGAGCGCCTTGACGATCTCATCGGCGGCCTTTCGCCCCGAGAGCAGCATGCCTCCGAAGGTCGGCCCCATGCGGGGCAGCCCGTGGGCCGTCGCGACGGCCATGCCGGAAATGTAGAGGCCGGGGAAAATGTAGCCCGTCTTCTCGACGACGGCGTCCTCGGACTTCTCGACCCACATGGGGTTCATGCCCGGCAGCTCGACGAGCCGGCGCTTGGCAAGGGCCTGCAGGACGCAGGCGTCGTGGCCTGTCGCGTCGAGGACGATCTTGCTCTCGAGAGCGATGGGGTCCACGCAGGTGACGTTGTGGGGCAGCGCGTTCACGGGGGTCCAATTCACGACCGCGCCGGCCACGCGGCCTTCCTTGAAGATCACGTCGTCGAACTGGGTCATGTTGATGATCTTGACGCCCGCGTCGCAGGCGGCCTTGATGAGCGCGGAGCAGGCGTGGGGGCCGTCGACCATGTAGAGCCCCGGCGAGGCCTCCTCGTAGGGGCAGTCAAGCTCGTCGAGGATCTTTTGGGAGGGCGCGCGGAACGTGTTCTTGTTCATGAGGTAGCCGCCGATCCAGAAGCCGCCGCCGATGTAGTTATTCTGCTCGATGACAAGGACCTTCACGCCCTTCTTGGCAAGGTCGCGGGCGGCCATGAGCCCCGAGGGGCCCCCGCCGACGACGATGACGTCGGACTCGATGTATTTGTCAAAGTCGCGGGCGAACCCGCTCACGATTGCCCTCGTCACGGCCGCTTCTCCCACGTTGGCGAAGATTGGCATTTTCTCACCGGTTCTGGACTGCTCCAGAGTATTGCCGGCAAGGGGGGCTTTCAGATTTAAGGGCATCGTTGAGCCTCGGCGCGCTTGGGGAGCCGGGCTTTCGATTTTTCCAGTCTCGATAATGAAATTGAGGGAGGCGGGTTCATACACGTTCGAAATCTGTGGATAAGGCCAGGAGAGCCAGCCGGGGGAATAGAAGGACATGTTCGAAGGCCGCACCGCCGCCCGCCCGCGTCCCCCGCGCAACGAAACGTCGACGGGTTGGGACGAGCGGCGCGTGGTCGCGGAGGTCGCCGTCGAGCTCCGGATTTCCCCCAAGTTCACGGACGACGGCACGCCCGAGGGGACCTGCGAAAGGCCGCTTTCGATCCACTTGGATGAGGACCCCTCGCCCACGGCCGACGACGAACGGGAAGAGGCGCTCGACCTTACGGCGGCGCTCTTCCGCGCGTTCCACGACTGACCGTGCCCCTCATTCTGCGGGCGGCAGTTCATCCTCGCGGGCCAGGCCGATGACCTTGAGCGCCTCGCGCTCTTCGAAGTGGAGTGTGCCCGGGACGATGAGGCAGTGCATCGGCGGCCCGAGGTCGAGCTCGGCGAGGCGCTCGGCGGCGCCGGCGCGCGCCAGGGCGGTTGCCTCCCCCGCGCGCGCGACCGCGACGCAAGCCGTGCGCGGCCCCAGCGCGTCAAGGCCCGCGCGCTTGGAAAGCCCGAGGAGGATGTAGATCGCCTCGTTGGCTGTCATGTAACGGCGCGACTCGCTTTGGATGTCGAGGAGGACAAGGGTGTGGAGGCCCGCCCTCCGGTTCTCGGAAATCCGTTCGGCCGGCGAGGTCGGCGCGTAGGATTTCTCCGGGTACGGCAGGCTCACGACGCGGCCGGACTTGTAGTGCTGCAGCCCGGCCTCGGAAAAGGCCGTGTGGGTGATCGACGGCGCGAAGAGGAGGCGCACGGGGAGCCCGCGCCGGATGGCCTCGATGCGCAGCGCCACATGCGTCGTGGCGGCCATCGGGTCGCCGGGCACAAGCAGGACGGCGCCGCCGGGCAGCGCAGCGGCCTCGAGGATCAGGGTCCCCTCCTCGACCCGGGCGCGTCCGAGCCGCGGAATGGCGCCGCCCCGCGCGCGCTCGAAGTGGTCGAGGACCTGTTGGGAAAGGAGCGCCGTGTAGTCGTCGGCGAAGACGGTGCGGGCTTGCGCCACGGCGGCAAGGGCCGCGGGAGCGACACCTTCGGGCCCCCGAGGCCCCACCCCAACGAACGTGAGGTGGGGCGGCGGAAGCGGCACGTGGGCTCCCTCCCAGAACTTCAGCGGTAGGTCTCGCGCATCTCGCGCGCGTAGATCCTCGAGATGACGCGCGCGGCCGCCCCGCCGTGGCGGACGGTGCCGCTCACGGTCTTGATCGTGTGGATGACGGCCTTCGCGCGTTTGATCGTAAGGATTTCTCCGATTTGGAATTCCTCGTCGGGCGCCGCCTCGATCACCTCGGCGGCCGTCGAGTGGCCCCGGTTGATCGACACCTTCACACGCACGCGGTTGAAGACCTTCGACCAGATGACCGGCCGCTCGCGGGCAGGGGCCGACGGCACACGCCGGCCCGCCGACTCAAGGGCCGTTACGACGATTCGGTCGCGGCCCACGAACATCTCATCGCCCACGGCGAGCTTCTCGTCGGCGTCGACGACGACCGTGGCCTTGCGCGAGCCTTCGCCCTCGGAGAGGACAACCTGAAGAACGATGGGTTTCTCCTCCATGATGCGCCGCTGCAGGGTCGTGCCGCAGGTCTTGCACTTGAGGACCCCCTCGAGGGCGAAGGTCGCGTTCGACTCGATTTCCTTGCCCTTGAGGACATCGTGGAGCGTGGTCGACTTGCAGGTGTCGCACACCGCGTAGAGGGTCTTGAGGGCCGACATGGGGTGAAGCGCCTCCCTGGGCTCACGGCGAGGGGGGACCGCCGCGGTAGTCCGTGGGGCACCCGATGGTGATTTTTGTCGCGACGAGCCTGGCCACGCCGTCGGTGACGGTGACCTTCCCCTCGGCGAGGACTTTCTTGCCCTCGGCGAAGTTCGAATCCATCCCGCCGGAATACACCACGCGGATCCAAGCGGTTGCGTCCGAGTAGTCCGTGAGGTTGAAGGCGATCGTGCCCGATGCCCCCAAGCTCGTCGAGTTCCCCTGGACGCCGCCGACGACCGCGAGGGTGTGGCCGCTAAACGAGGCAGGTGCCGCAAGGATCTCGTGCACATCCGTGTACCTCGTGCCAGGGGCGCCCGTGGGCAGGAGGATGGTGACGAGGATGATCGCGGCCGCAATCGTGCCGAGAAGCGCGACACGCCGGCCCGGCCGCGAGAAGGCGGAGCGCACGCCCGTCGAGGGCGGCGCCGCAGTCACGGCGGCGCGCGCAGCCTCGTGCGCGGCCTCAACGCTTGGATCCGTTGGCAGGGTCATCCTTGTGGGCTCCCTGCAGGGAGCGCTCCAGAGCGTCGGCTCTGGCGCGCAACTTGCGCTCGTTCGAATGCAGGTGCAGGGCGTATAAAAACACTAGTGCCCAGAAGGCCGTCGTCGCTAGAGCCAGTTGGAGAAGGCCGCCGTCGGCCGGAGGCGTGCGCCAACGGACGTCGATGGCGGCGTCCGCCGAGTCGACGAGGGTCCCGTTGGAGGCGCGCAGCGAGAAGCGGAACGGCGTGTTGGCGAGGGTTCCCTGGATGGCTTCCTTGGGGATCCCTACGGTCGCGAAAGTCGAAGCGGCACCCGCTCCGACGACGGCCGTCGCGTTCCAAGCGGCCCGGGTCAACGGGTCGTCCGGGGAAATCGCCACCTCGACGGTGTAGCCCTGCGGCGAGGTGGCGGCTGAGCCCGAGAGGTTGAAGCGGTAGACGTTCTCCACGAAGCTGTCGAGGGTCTCGGGCACAACGACCGTGACCGTGAGGCCGTTCCCTCCGTCGCTGAGGTGCGCAAGGCGCGCGGGGCCCACGCCCGTGACAAAGCCGGCCGAGGCAAGGCCGGGCGCGAGGACGAGAACGGCAAGCGCGGCGGCGGCAAGAGGCAGGGCGCCCTCGCAGCGATGGCGCCTCATGGGTCGACACGCTCCTGAAGACCGGCAACGCGCGCGTCGAGCGCCGTGAGGTCGAGGCGCCATGCGAGGAGCGCGAGGAAGAGGAGGACGAACGCGGCAAGCGCCGTGAGCATGACGAGAGCCCCCTGCCCCCCCACGCCTTGCCCTCCCGGCGAGATCACCTTGGGGTGGAGGGACTGGAAAATGTAGATCGAGAGGTAGGAGAGGGGCACAAGGACGAAGCCCGCGGCCGCGTAGGCCGCCGAGGTCGCCGCGCGCGCTTCCCCCGGCGCAAGCTGCCGGCGGAGGGCGAAATAGCCGACGAAGACGAGGCCAAGGACGAGGTAGGTGTCGAGCCGCGCGTCCTCGAAGCGCCATGCGACGCCCCACTCGGCCCACCCCCAAAGGGGCCCGGCGAACAGCACCATGGTCGTGAAGAGGAGGCCGAGCGAGGCGCAGGCGGCCGCCGCGGTATCGTGTGACGGCTTGCCGGTGCGCAGGTAGAGGAGCGCGAAGACGAACGTGCCCGAGAAGGCGACGTAGGAGGTGAGGGCCGCGCCGAAGTGGAGGTAGAAAATCCGCTGCGCGAAAGGCGCCGAGAAGCCGGCGGTGAGGGTGGGGGCAAAGAGGAGCGAGAGGACTGTGGCCAGCGCGAGCATTCCGATCGCAGCGGCAAGGAGGGCGACCTTTGCGCGCGAGAGGGCCGCAAGAGGCGGCTTGCCTCCCGCGGGAGCGCCCGGCTCTGCCACGGCCGCCCCAGGGAGGCCACCGTTCTTAGAATGTTCGGGGGCCGCTCACGCGCGCAGGGCAAGCGGGATCAGGAAAGCGTTGAGGGGGACAAACACGGCGTCGTAGGCGGCCACGGCGAGCAGGTCGAAGGCGAGCGCAGGGTCAGCGAAGTTTGCGCCAAGGCTTGCAGCGACGGTCCCGCGTGCGGCCCAGGCGAGCAGGGGCGTTGAGAGGGGAATCATGAGCACGGGGAAGAGCGCCCCGCGAGTGGCGGAGCGGGCGGAGAGCGCCGAGAGGAATGCGGCTTGCGCGGCGAGGCCGACGCACCCGAGGACGACGAAGGCCACGACGGGCAAGGGCTCGCGCAGGACGCCCGCGCCGAAGAACGCGGCGGCAAGGCCCACCATGACGAGGCCGCAGGCAAGCGTGACCAGGAGCCCCGAGAGCATCTTGCCGGCAAAGAGGGCGGCGGGGCTCGCCGGCGAGGCGAGGAGCAGGTCCAG
>JBGPNV010000002.1:0-37421 GCA_041487695.1 Thermoplasmata archaeon
CAAGGAGGGGCAGGGATCTCCGTTCCATGTGGGGCCAACCCAAGCCGTGCGGTTCCCCGGCGCCATCTTGAACCCTTGTGTTTCCAACGCCGCGCCCCGTACCGTCGAAGGGTCTTCACCGGTTGTAGTAGATCTCGCCCTTGCGCACGACCGAGTGGACACGGTTGCGCGAGAGCTCCGTGACGGCCTCGTCGACGGTGCGGGCGTCAAGGATCGCAAAGTCCGCGAGCTTCCCTTCCTCGATCGTACCGACGAGGTGCCCTTTGCCAAGCGAGCAGGCCGCGTTCAGTGTCGCCGCCGTGAGCGCCGCCTTGGGGGGCGCGCGCATGGAAAACACGGCAAGCGCCATCACGCGCTGCATCGAGGAGAGCTGACAGTTCGGGTTGAAGTCGGTGGCAAGCGCGAAGGGCACGCCCTCGGCAATGAGCTCGCGGGCGTCCGGCCACTTGTGGCTGAGCAGCACGAGCGGCGCCGCCGGCGCAAGGACGGGCACGACGCCGGCGTCCCGCAGGACGCGGAAGTCCTCCTGCGTCGCGCAAAGGAGGTGGTCGGCGGAGGCCGCGTGCACCTCGGCGGCGAGCCGCGCTCCGCCTGCGCGGCCAAGCTCGTCTGCGTGGACGCGGAGCCCTAGCCCGGCACGCTGGCCGGTCAGCAGGACCGCCCGGCACTCCTCCGGCGTAAAGGCGCCCTCGTCGCACCACACGTCGACGAACGCGGCGAGCCCTTCGCGGACGACCTCCGGCAGCATTTCGCTGAGCACCATCTGGACGTAGACGTCGCGGACCTTGGCAAGCTCGCGGGGGACGGCGTGGGCCGCAAGTAGCGTGGGGACGACATCCTGCACGGCGTCGGCCTTGATGCGCTCGATGGCCCGGAGCATCTTGATTTCGTTCTCCGTGTCGAGCCCGTAGCCGGACTTCACCTCGACCGTCGTCGTCCCCTGCCGCAGCATTTCGTGGACGCGCTTCTTCCCCGATTCGACGAGTTCATCCGCCGAGGCCTTGCGGGTCGCCTCGACGGTGTGGTGGATGCCGCCGCCCCTCTGCTGGATTTCGAGGTAGCTCCTGCCCGCCACTTTGTGCTCGACTTCGAAGGCCCGGTCGCCGGCAAACACGGCGTGGGTGTGCGGGTCGACGAACCCGGGGACGACGAGCATGCCCGCGGCATCGAGTTCGTCGGCGCCCTCGGGAATTTTCACCCGGGAGCGCGGCCCGACCGCGAGGATCACGCCTCCCTCGTCGATGACGATGACGCCGTCCTCGACTTCGAAGAGGGCGCCCATCGCGCGCCCGCCCAGGGGCTGGCTGCCGCGCGGCGTCGCGATGCGGCCGCAGTTCACGAGGGCCTTGACCAGGGGCGCCCCTCCAGGTTACGGGGAGGGCGGCTTTGGAGAAGAGTCTTCTGCCGGGGGTTTCGAGTCGCCCGCCTTTCGCCGGCGCATCAAGAGGTACAGGAGCAGGAAGGCGGCCGCACCGAGGCCGGCCCCCCCAACGATCACAATCGCCCCGTCGGAGGCCGGCCGCTCGACGTGGACGGAGACTTCCACCGTCTTCGAGGCCCCTGCGGCGTCCGTGACGCTCAAGGTCACCTTGTACGTCCCCGCCTCCGCGTAGGAATGGTTTGCGAGCGCGCCGGAGGCGGTCGACCCATCGCCAAAGGACCACAGGATTGTGAGGGGAAACGCCTCGGGGTCCGACGAGTGGCTCGCGTTGAACTTGACCGTTTTGCCGGGCTCCGTGTACCAGAGGTCGAACTCCGAGTCGGCGACGGGGGGCCGGTTCAGGACCTGCAGCGCGACGGCCGAGGTGTTCGTGGCGCCGAGGTTGTCGGTCACGGTGACCGTGAACGTGAAATTGCCGCTCGAGCGGTACTCGTAGCCGTTCGCCTCAGGGAACAGGGTCGTTGTGTTGCCGTCGCCGTAGTCGACGAAGTAGGACGCGATCGAGCCGTCGTTGTCGACAGCCTCGATGCCCGCCGACAGCGGCACGAGCGTGGAAATGGACGCGTCGGGGACGAGCACCAAGAGCAGAGGCGGCGCGTTCGGGACCTCGAGGGTGCGTGAACCCGTGGAGGCCAGGGAGGTGTTGGCGCTCGAGCGGACGGTGAGGTTCACCGTCAGGTTCCCCGCGGGGGGCGAGTACGTTACGAGGTCCCCGTAGAGTGTGTCGGCCCCGACCTGCCAGGTGAAGTTGAGGGGCGCGCAGCCGTGCGAGGCCGTCGCGTTGAGGGTGAGGAGCATCGCACCGACATCGCCGGAAAGCTGGGAAGAGAAGTTCACGAAGGGCAGCACGACCACCTGCAGTGAGGCGTTGTTGTTCGATTCGTTGGTTTCGGGGACCGTGTCCAGGGGGTCGACGGTTAGGTTGACCCAGTGCGCGCCGCAGGGCAGCGAAAGGGACTGGACGGAGGTCCCGTTTTCGCCGGCGGCGAGCGGGCCGAGGGCGAAGGCCGTGCCGTTCGGGGCTCCGTCGATGAAGAGCTGCGCGTCGGCCGACGCGGTGGTGGCATCGCCGAAGTTGTCCACGCGGACGGTCACGTTGAAGGACGTGTTGTCGAGCGCCGTCGAGGGGCCCTGGAGGGAGGCCGTGAGGTCGTGGGCGGCAAGCGCGCCGCCCCCGAGGGCGAGGGCGGCGAACGTGAGGAGCGCGAGCGCGAGGCGGAGGGACTTCGACATGGCAAGTCCATCCGACCGCGCCTGCGTATAAAGGTGAGGGCCCCCAAAGCGGCCGCGGAACTCAAGCCGGGAGGGAGCCGCCCAGCGTGGCCACGCTGCGGGGACGCAAGGCGAAGATTGACCTAGGCGGGCTCGCCCTGCCGTCCTTGTGGAAGCCCCGACACGGCTCGTCCTGCGGGAGGCCACGCTCGCCGACGTCGGCGCCCTCACCGCGATCGACGCGCTCTGCTTCCCGCCAGAGGACCGCTACGCGCGGGGCCTCATGGAGGACATCCTGCGGGGGAAGTTCCTCGTCGAGACTGTCGACCGCGTTTCGACCCAACTTGCGATCGAACGTGGTGCGGTGCCGGCCGCGGAAAAGGTCATCGGATTCATGACCGTGGCGAGGGACCGAGGGTTCGGGCTGATCGTGACGGTCGACGTGCACCCGGAAAACCGACGGCGCGGGGTCGGCAAGCTGCTCATGCGGGCGGGCGAGGCCAAGATGCGCGAGTGGGGCGTCACGGCCGCCGTGCTCACCGTAGGGACGCGCAACCAGGCCGCGCAGCGGCTCTATGAAAAAGAGGGCTACCTCCTGTTTCGGCGGATCCCTGGCTACTATGAAAGCGGTGACGACGCGCTCGAGATGCACAAGCGCCTGGCCTGACTCAAAGGCGTCTCAGGGGCGAACCTAGTCTTCAAAAAGTCCCCCGCTTTCAGGGGGCCTTGGGGTCAAGCCGAAGTGCCGGCCATTGTAATCAAGAACCTCGTGAAGCGCTACGGCGACCTCGTGGCCGTGAACGGCCTGTCGCTCGAGGTCGAGGAGAAGCAGATCTTCGGGATCCTTGGGCCGAACGGCGCGGGCAAGACCACGACGCTCGAGATCGTCGAAGGGATCCGCGACGCCGACGAGGGCGAGGTGGTGATCCTCGGCTTGAACCGCGCGATGAAAAAGGCCGAGATCAAGCAGCTCATCGGCGTCCAGCTGCAGGCCACGGCAACGCCGGACCGCCTCACCGTCCGCGAGACGATCGACCTTTTCGGGACCTTCTACGACCACCGGCTCACGGCCGACGAGGTGATCAAGTATGTCCAACTCGAGGCAAAAGCCGAGGACTACGTCGAAAAGCTCTCGGGCGGCCAGCAGCAGCGCCTCGCGATAGGCCTCGCGCTCGTGAACGACCCCAAGATCATCTTCCTCGACGAACCGACGACGGGGCTCGACCCCGCGGCCCGCCGCAACCTCTGGGACGTCATCGAGAACTTGCGCAAGTCCGGCAAGACGGTCATCCTCACCACGCACTACATGGAGGAAGCGGAACGGCTCTGCGACATCGTGGCGATCATGGACCAGGGGAAGATCGTCGCCCAGGACACGCCTGCGGGCCTCATCCGGTCGCTCGGCGAGAACCAAGCGGTCGAGTTCACCCCGTCGGAGCCCGTGCTCCATTCGGAACTCGAGGCCCTGGCCGCGGTGACGAAGGTCCAGGTCGCTGAGGGCATCGTGTCGCTCTTCACGACCGACCCGGGGGAAACAATGCACGCCCTCATCGAGAAGGCCACGAGAGACGGCTTCAAGGTCGAGGGGATCCGGCTGCGGAGCGCCACGCTCGAGGATGTATTCGTGAACCTTACCGGCAGGAGGCTGCGCGAATGAAGAACCGGTGGCTGAGGAACGCGACGGCGTTTGCGGTGGCGGACTTCAAGTCGTACCTGCGCAACCGCGAGGCGCTCTTCTGGACCTTTTTTTTCCCAATTTTCTTCATGGTCCTCCTGGGGCTCGTGTTCGGCAACGCCCAGGTGATCGACCTGAAGATCGGGGTCGTGAATGCCGACACGGGCGCGGAGGCGTCGAACCTCACGAAGCTCATCGACGACGCGCCAAACGTGCGGGTGGAGCCCTTTGCCAGCAACGAGAGCGCGGCGGCCTCGCTCGCGAAAGGCGACATCAACGTTTACATCCTGATCCCGGCGGACTACACCGCGAGGGTCGCGAGTTCCCAAGGCTCGAACAACACAAGCGCAATCGTCCCGGCCGTCCTCGATGTCTACTTCGCGGCCGACACGACGGGCAACGGCCGGGTCGCCCTCACGGTCGTCATGCAGATCCTCTCAGGCGTCAACAACGCGCTCGTGCACACGAGCCCCGTGCTCGTGCCCCTGCCTCACGAGATCCAAGTGACCAAGGGCCGGTACATCGACTACCTCGTCCCCGGGATCATCGGGATGACCCTCATGTTCAACGGCGTTTTCGCGATCGCGGGCGTCATGACGACGATGCGTGAGAAGGGGATCCTGCGCCGGCTCAAGGTCACACCGGTGTCGAGGAGCGCGATCCTGGCGGCCCTCATCACGACGCGCATGATCATCACGTTCCTCGGCGTGCTCATGATCCTCGTCGTCGGGGTCCTCGGGTTTGGCGTCTCGCTCCAAGGCAACCCGCTCATCCTCGTCGGGCTCATCATCCTGGGGTCGCTCTCCTTCACGACCTTCGGCTTCGCGGTCTCCTCGTATGCCAAGACGATCGAGTCGGCCGAGTCGATGGCCAACGTGGTGACGATGCCGATGATGTTCCTCGGCGACGTCTTCCTCCCGGTCTCGCTGATGCCGGCCTTCATGCAGCCGATCGCGGGCGCGCTACCGCTGCGCTACCTCACGCAGGCGCTGCGCGATGTGGGGCTGAACGGCGCGGAGCTCTTCGACATTGTGTGGCCCGTCCTTGGCGTATTCGTGTGGGGGACGATTGGCTTCTTCCTCGCGGTGTACCTCTTCCGCTGGGAATAGGCAAGCGGGCCGCTCAAGAAAGCGCCGCGCGGACCTTCGCGTCGATGGCCGCCCCGAGCTTCTCGGTGCGCGTGCGCGCGGCCTGGAGCCGAGCCCTCGCCTGCAAGGCGAAGTCCGGGTCTTTGATCGACCCGAGGTTGATGAGGACGTTATAGGAGGCGCCGTCGAAGGCGGCGCGGGAGGCCTTGGCGCCGACCCCCACATCCGAGATCGCGCCGGGCAGCCCGTTGCGCGAGAGGGGCTCGAGCAGGTCGAGGGTGTCGGCGGCCATCTCCGCGACTTGGAGGGGGACGTTCGTGGCCCACTTGAACGCCTTCTGGAGGGCGGCCGAGCGTGTGGCCTTCTCCTCGGGTGTGGCTTTGGGCATCTTGAGCGCGGCGACGACCGCGTTGTAGGCCATGACGTCCTCGTCGACGGCCTCGATGAAGCGGCGCTGGAGGCGGTCGGCGACGCCTGCGATCTCCTCGAACATCGAGCGGCGCTCGTGGAACTCGGGCCTCTCCACCGGGAGGCGGCAGCACATCAAGGCGAGGGAGGCGCCGACCGCGCCGATGGCTGCGGCGGCGGCCCCGCCGCCCGGAGTGGGCTCGCCGGAGGCCAGCGCGTCGAGGAAGGGCAGGAGGCTCTTGCCGCCGTCGCCCGTGGAGGCACCCATCACAGCAGCCACTCGCGAGTTTAAGCCCGCATCGCTCGTGCCGAAGACCCTGACCTCGAGGATCTGGCCGGCGGAGAAGTTCTCGAGCCTCAGGGCCCGCACGGCGCCCTCCGGGAGCGCCGCAAGCGGCACGAGGCCCACGACCTCGCTGCCGTCCACTTCGGCACCGAGGGCCGTGGCCTCCCGCAGGACGGCCGCAAAGGCGACCGACGGGGGCGTCCTCGTGAAGTCGACGAGGTTCATGGAGACCTGCACGAGGCCGCGGTCGGCGAGCTCGAAGCCGAGCGCGCGGACGGCCGGGAGGCCTCCGTCCTTCTCGCGCACCTTCGAAGCGATCGCTTTGGCAAGGGAAAGGTCGCGCGACTTCAGGTTCACGTTGTAGGCGATGAGGAAGGGCCGGGCGCCCACGGCGACGGCCCCGGCGGTCGGGTGGATGGAGCGTGGGCCGAAGTCAGGGTCCTTCTCGGGGTCCTTGCCGATCGCGTCACGGAGGCCTTCGAATTGGCCCTTGCGGACGTCGGGCAGGTTGCGCCGTCCGGGGCGGGCGGCCGCCTCCGAGTAGAGGAACACGGGGATGGAAAGCTCGCGACCGATGCGTTCGCCAAGGCGCCGGGCGAGACCCACGCAGTCCGCCATCGTGGCCCCCTGGATCGGCACAAACGGGATGACGTCGGTCGCGCCCATCCGTGGGTGTTCGCCCTTGTGGTGGTTGAGGTCGATGAGTTCGCAGGCCTTGCGCGCGAGGCGGAAGGCGGCCTCGGAGACGGCGGCGCCGGTCCCCACGAAGGTGAAGACGGCGCGGTTGTGGGACGCGTCGGGGTCGACGTCGAGGAGAGTGACGCCGACGACTTGGCTGACGACGGCGGCAAGGGCGTCGAGGACGTCCTTCCGGCGGCCCTCACTCACGTTGGGGACGCACTCGATGACCTCGGCCACGGGCGGGGCAAGCGCGCCTGGAAAAGAAGAACGTGCCGCGCGCCGGCCGTCCCCCGGCCCCTTAGCGGACCTGGAGTGTCTTGGCCTCGCTGCGGACCTCGCCCGTCCAGACAGGGACGAGGCCGGGGGCGTTGAACGGCCCCGAAGCGAAGTGGCCCACGAGACCGTAGTTGCCGGCCGCTCCGAGGAAGGCGGCGCCGCAGGGCGCAGACACGCTGTCGTCAGCCGACCAAACGATCGGGAGTGTGAAGGCGGACCGGAGGTAGCCGTCGGGGGGCAGCTCGACAAGGTCCGACTCGACAGGCGGCACGATGCGTCCGATGCAGCCCTGAAAATAGCGGAGGACCGGGCCCCCCTGGGGGTCGGTGACCAACAGGTCGAAGTGCGGGTTGACGCGGACGACCGTTGCTCCCACGTTGAAGAGGGTGAGGTTCCCCGTGACGGAGGCGGACGACCCGCTGACGACCGACGCGGGGGCAAACTCCAGGGTGACAACCACGTCGCCGACCGCACCGTAGGTGTACCGGGCGCCGCCGGCGGAAAAGAGGAGGAGCACGGCCGTTACCGCGATGGCGGCGACCTTGAGCGGCGCCTTGACCCGCACCTTGCGCTGCGCGAGCTGCACGGCGATGCCTGCCGAGGCCGCCCCCGCCGCGCCGCCGGCAGCGGCGAGGAAGGGGGTCGCAGAGGGCGCGCGGGCGCCGGCTACGAGGACGACGAGGTAGAGGGCCACGGCTGCGGCAAGGACGGTAGCCCAAGCGAACGCGTGGGCGCGGCTCGGGCGTGGGGGCGTCTCCGCGACTTCGTCGATTTCGTCCGTGGGCGGGCACCCTGCCTTGCACCTTCAAAACCGTTTGGGGGCGGCTCTCAGCCCGGGCGGGGTGCCCCGACCAGGGCGCGGTACTCCGCCTCCGTGCGCGAAACGACCGAATCCCAGTCGAACCGCTCCCCGACAGAGGCCCGGGCGGCCGACCCCAGCTCCCGCCGCAGCGCGCTGTCGCCAAGAAGGGAGACGAGGGCGGATTTGAGGGCCCCCGCGTCCCCGTAGGGGACGAGGAGCCCGGTCTTGCGGTCCGCGATGATGTCCGACACGCCGCCGACCTTGGTGGCCACGCAAGGCTTCCCGCAGGCCATGGCCTCGAGGAGCACAATCCCGAACGCCTCGTAGTCCGAAGGCAAGACGTAGGCGTCGCAGGCGCGGTAGGCCTCCACGAGCTCCTCGGCGCTCAGGTGGCCGAGGAAGAGGACGCGCTTTTCGACCCCGAGTTTGGCCGCAAGCGCCGCCCATTCCGCCCGCTTGCCGTGGTCCTCGCCGACCGCGACGAAGGTGAGTTCGGGGAACTCCTTGAGCAGGTCGGGCATGAGCCCAATGACGGACTCTAGCCTCTTGTTGACCGCCAGGCGCCCCGTGTAGAGGAGGAGCGGCCCGTGGAGGTGGTGCTTTTCGCGGAACGCACGGCCGTCGCCTACGCCCTCGAAGCGCTTCCGCTCGATCCCGTTGGGGATCACGACCGTGCGGGTCGTCGGGGGGATGAGCGGGCGCATCCATTCGAGCTCGACGCTCGAGACGGCGATCACGAGAGAGGCGGCGCGGAACGGCTTCGTCCCGAGCGCCTTGTCGTAGAACGCGCGCAGGCCCCTGCGACCCGCGCCGCCGGTCGTCGAGTAAGGCGGGTGGTAGTGGGGCGTGTAGACGAAGGGCACGCCCTGCCGCAGGGCGGCCTTGGCCGCAATGTGCGTTTGGTGGTAGCCGTACGAGTGCGCGTGGATGAGGTCCGCGCGGTCCTTGACCATCGCCTTCATCGCGGGCATGTAGACCCAGTGCATCCCGCCTGGCATCGAGCGCGCGGGAAACCGCCGCACGGGGACGGCGTCGACCGTGTCGTAGGCGCCGTCGAGCTTCACCATCGGGAACTCCGTGTTGAGGTCCGAGGTGTAGACCGTCACGTCGTGCCCGCGGGCCTTGAGACGCGTGGCAAGCGCATGCACGTGGGTCTCGGCGCCGCCCTTGGCGGGAGGGTAGCGCACGCAGGCCTCGATGATCCGCATAGGGGCGCGCCTCTCCCTTACGCCAGCCGCTCGGCCACGCGCGCGATGCGCTCGACGCCTTCCTTGATCCGCGGCGGGTCGAGGGCGAAGGAGAGGCGGATGTGGCCCTCGCCGGCGGGCCCGAACTGGCTGCCTGCGGTGACCTTCACGCCGCCCTTCAGGAGCTCGGACGCGTAGTCCGTCGAGGTCATGGGCTTCTTCGTCTTGAAGGACGGGAAGGCGTAGAACGCGCCGCGGGGCTTCACGGTGCGCAAGGTGGGCACTTCCGCGAGCGCCTTGACGACGGCGTCGCGCCGCTTGCGGAACACCTCGCGGCGCCTCGAAAGCTCCGCCTCAGGGGTCGAGAGGGCACCCAGCGCGCCGTACTGGATAGGCTCGGCCACGCAGGCCATGTGGTAGAAGAACATCTTTGCAAGCTCGTTGAAGTAGGGAGGTTTCGCGACCGCGTAGCCGATGCGCCACCCCGTGAGGGCGTGGATTTTCGAGAAGGAGTTCACGAGGATGAGCTTCTCGGCGCGGCCGAGAAACGAGGTGAAGGGCCCGTCGAAGACGAGGTCCGAGTACACCTCGTCCGTGATGACGGTGAGCCCCCTGTCGTTGGCGAGGTCCGTGATCGCGCTCACGGTGGGCCCGTCGAAGGTGGAGCCCGTGGGGTTCGAAGGGGAGTTCACGACGATCGCCTTCGTCCGCCTCGTGACCTTTCCGGCGATCTCGTCTAGGTCGGGGGAAAAGCCGTCTTCGGCGCGCAGCGTGTAGCCGATGTCCTTCGCCCCCATCATCCGCGCGTGCGGCCGGTAGTAGAAGAAGCCGGGGTCCGGGACGAGGACCTCGTCGCCCTCGCAGTAGAGAGCCTGGGCGGCAAGCGCGAGGGCGTGCGTGCCGCTCGCGGTGATGAGGACGTGCTCCGGACCTACGGATGGGTCGATTTTCTGGAGCCGCTTGGCCACGGCCGCACGGAGCGCGGGCAGCCCGAGGGTCGAGACGTACTTGTTCTTCCCGCCCTCGACCGCGTCCTCGAGGGCTTTCCTGGCCTCCTTGGACGGCTGGAAGTCGGGCTCGCCGAGGCCGAAGTCAATCGTCCCAGGCGGGGGCGGCTCGAAGAGCCGGGTCACATCCGGCAAGGTCAGGGACGAGGCGAGCTTCGAGAACAAGGACGAGCCTCGCGCACCCCAAGGAGGGCGCCGAGCACAAATCAAGGTTAGTGAGCGCGTCAAGCCCGGGGGCTTCCCTCGACCGTTTGCTTTTTCTCCAAGAGCCTGATGGGGCGCTTGAGGGCAGTCCCTCAAGGTACCCCCCATGCCAAGCGCGAACCCGGCGCTCAACGCCAGGACATTCCAAGGGATCTACGCGCGCGAAATTGGCGCGGCTACGATGACTCTCCAAGGGACCGCTAAGAAGGCCGGCGTCCTCACGCTCTGCGTGGCGATCACCGCCATGTACTCGTGGGTCCAGCTCTCCTATGGCGGCTCGCAGTACGTGATGCCGCTCCTCCTCGTGGGCATGGGCGGCGGGATGGCCCTCGCGGTCGTCACGATTTTCAAGAAGTCCTGGGCGCCGGTGACGGCGCCGATGTACGCGCTCCTCCATGGGCTGTGGCTCGGCGTCCTTTCCGTGATCTTCGAAGTCGTCTACCCGGGCATCGTCTTCGAGGCGATCGTGCTGACTTTCAGCGTTCTTGCGGTCATGCTGATTGTCTACGCGACCGGACTCATCGCCCCGACCCAGAACCTCAAGCTCGGCATCGCGGCGGCCACGGGCGGGATCATGGTCTTTTACATGCTCGGCCTGGTGATGTCGTTTTTCGGCGTCCGCATCCCCCTCATTTGGGACAGCGGGCCCTTCGGGATCGCCTTCTCGCTCTTCGTCGTCGGAATCGCGGCCCTGAACCTCGTGGTCGATTTCGACTTCATCGAGCAGGGCGCGGCGCAGGGGGCGCCGAAGTACATGGAGTGGTACGCGGCCTTCGGACTTATGGTCACGCTGATCTGGCTCTATGTGGAGATCCTGCGGCTGCTTGCCAAAACGCGGCAGCACTGACCCCCTTCGGCAACGGGGCAGGGCCCGCTACCGCCGGTCGGGCACAATCCGTGTTCCTGTCTTGGCCTCCAGCGCGCGCGCGACCGAATCGAGGTGGCAAATCAGCGCCTCTTTGCCGCCCCGCTCGATGTAGAGGATGGCGCCCTCGACCTTCGTCCTCATCGACCCCGGCGGGAACTCGTGCTCCGCGATCCACTGGCGGGCCTCCGTGACCGTCATCCGGTCGATGTCGGCTTGGTCGTCCTTGCCGAAGTGCGAGGCGACCTTTTCGACGTCCGTGAGGACGAGGAAACGGTCGGCCTTGAGTTCGGCGGCAAGGAGCCCCGAGGCGAGATCCTTGTCGATGACGCCCTCGACGCCCGTGAGGGCCCCGTCCTTGAGGACCACGGGGATTCCGCCGCCGCCGACGGTGATGGGAATGAGGCCGCGCTTTTGGACGGCGCGGACGGCTTCGAGGTCGACGAGCTTGAGGGGCCGCGGCGAAGGCACGACGCGCCGCACCGTCGGCTTGCCCGACGCGACGGCGACGCGCTTCATCGCCCAGCCGCGCTCGCGCCCGACCCTCTCGCCCGAGGCCGGGTCGTAGTGCGGCCCGACGGGCTTCGAGGGGTCCTTGAATGCGGGGTCGCGCGCGTCGACGAGCACGCGCATGAGCACGACCGCGCAGCGCTCCTCGCGCCCGCGCGACTCGAGTTCCCGGTCGAGGGCCTCCGCGATGAGGTAGCCCATCCACCCCTGCGTCTCGGCCACGAGGACATCAAGGGGCGCCGGCGCGACCTCGTCGGCCGCGCGCTCCGCCTGGATGAGGAGGCTGCCGACCTGGGGTCCATTCCCGTGCGTAAGGACAAGCTTCGAGCCGTCGTCGACGAGACCGGCGATCAGGCGGGCCGCCTTCCGCAGGTTGCGCCGCTGCTCGGCGCCCGTGCCTCTCTCCTCGGCACGCTGAATCGCGTTGCCGCCGAGGGCCGCAACGAGAAGTCCCGCCACGTGAGAGCCCCCTCACACGACCCGCGGGTGCGCCGACTGCCGGTCGAGCTCGCGGATTTTCGCGCGGGTGAACCGGTAAACGAGGCTCGCGAAGATGAACACGAGGAGGAGCGAAAGCAGGGCGGCCGAGTAGTCCTCTGTCGCGAGCAGAGTCATCGAGGCGAAGAGGTTGAAGAGCCCGTGCATCAGCATCGCGAGGAGTAGGAGGCGCAGGAACGCACCGGCGCCCTCGTTCATCCGCCGCGCTTTGGCGACCCCCCAGCCGGCCATGGCGGAGGACGAGGCGTGGAGCAGCGTGCTCGTGAGGGTGCGCAGGACCGAGGTGACGAGCCAGCCGGCCGTGCCGTAGACCGCGAGCGCCGCGAGCTCATAGGCGAGGTTCTCGGTCGCGGCAAACCCGAGGCCGGCGGCCGCGCCGTAGACGAGCCCGTCCTCCTCCTCGGCGAGGCGCTTCTTGCGCAGGAAAAAGAGCCCGGCGACCTTGACCGGCTCCTCGACGAGAGGTGCAAGGATCACGGCCAGCCACAGCTGCGAGGGCACGCGCGAGGGGCGGAAGGCGTCGAGGGGGACGTTCAGCGCGTCCTCGAGGATGAAGGCCAGGATGATCGCGACGATCGCGCCCCACGCGAACACGAAGAGCATGACCGGCATGGGATTGCGGGAGAAGCGCTCGGCGTTGCGGATGCGGATGAGGTAGAAGAGGGGGGGAAGGAAGGCGACGGCGAGGATCACGCCGACCCCGATGCTGGTGTCCGCCATCTGCCCTTTCGATCGCGGAGCCCTTCTTATAGCCTTATGCGGGCGGCGTGAGAGCGTGAGAACCGCACCGGCCAGGCGGGCGGCGAGCCCTCACGAAGGTTTTAATCTCGCGCGGGGTTGCCGCGATACTCGGGCGCGCCCGGGGCAATCGAGGGAGGTTTGGCTGTGGAAGGAAGGCTTGAGACGGGCATCCCCGGCCTCGACGAACTGACCGGCGGCGGCTGGGTGGTGCCCTCCTCGGTGCTCGTGGCGGGGGCGCCAGGGACGGGCAAGACGACACTCGCGGTCCAGACGCTCTTCCACGGCGCGAAGAAGGGCGAGACCTGCGTGTACTTCACGGGGATCTCCGAGCCCGGGTGGGTCGTCCAGCAGTTCCTGAAGGGGTTTGCGTTCTTCGACCAGGCGCTCATCGACCAGGGGAAGGTAATCTTCTCCGACATCGGCGCGCCGCTGCGGAAGGGCGCGCGCGAGGGGGTCGAGCACATCGAGCGCGAGGTCGAGCGGATCGGCCCCTCGCGCATCGTCATCGACCCGATCACCGCGGTGCACACGGCGGTCGACAGCGAGCGCCAGTACCGCGAGCTCCTGCACGACCTTACGGCGCACATGAAGGGCCTCAACACGGTGCTCATCATGACCTCCGAGATGGACCCGCACGAGCACAAGTGGGGGACGGACGGCTACATGGTGGACTCGATCGTCCTCCTGACGTACCCGAAGGAGGGCACGGTCCGGCGCAAGTACCTCGAGGTCGTGAAGATGCGCGGCACGAAGCACATGGGCGGCGACCACGTCGCCGACCTGGGAGCCGCGGGGTTCAGTGTCCAGCCGGGGCTGCGTTGAAGCGCGCCTTCAGCCGGTTTCCGAGACCTCGGCCGCCACCTGGGGCGTCCCCTTTAGGGGGAGGTTGGCGGGCTCCTTCTGCCCCTGCGCGTAGAGCTGCAGGTAGGGCACGAGCGCGTCCATGACGCGGTTCTCGCCCTTGCGCAGGTGCTCCTCGAAGGTCGAGCGCGACACGCCGGAAAGGCGGGCGACGTCTTCCGTGCCGACCTTCCGGGGGGAATTGTAGTACCCGGCGCGGTGGGCCTTGAGGAGCGCGCCTTTCTGCTTGTCCGTGAGGTCGGCAAAGAGGCTGTGGACCCAGATGTTCGTAGGCAGGACCGTGAGCGGGAGCTCGCGCTTCGAGATGAGCTCGGCGCGGCCGTGGGCCTGCAGCTCCTTGAAGACGGCGCGGGTCGTTTCCTCCTCGAAAGAGAGGACGCGCGTGTAGCACCAGCCGTCGGAGAAGACCGTGGGGGGCGCGATGAGCCCGGCGTGGGGCTCGACGATGTTCCAGATCGAGTTCCAGCGGGCGCAGGTGTCCTTGAGGAAAAAGGTGCGCCCGCCGTTGGCATCGCCCCACTTCTCGATGATCCACCCGCCCTTCTTGAGCTCCTTGTCGATGCCGTCGAGGACGTCGGTGCGGTTCGTGGGCACCTGGAGCAGTTCGCGGTTCCAGATGCACCAGAGCGACATCGGCGTGCCGGGGTAGCGGCCGGACATCTCGATGAAGGGGTAGTCGTACTGCGTGCGGAAGGCCGTCTCCCAGAGGTTCATCACGGAGGCGTGTTTCGCGCTTGCGGCCCATATAGGTTCGCCCGTCTATGGACGGCGTCGGCTGGTGGGTGAAAGGGGATCGCGGGGGGCGGCAATGGAGGATTGAGGAGAGCCGAATGATCCCGATGGATGTTGAGACGCTGGGGTATGTGAATGCCTCGAGCCGCAGGGCCGGGCGCTTTGCCGAACTCGAGTATGCGCGGTCCGACCGCATGTGGGCGATGGGGAGGCCCGGCGGCAAGCGGCCGGCGCGAGGGGAACCCGAGCGCGCGCGGCTCTACGCGTTGCTCGCCTACTTCTCGCGAAGGTATGCCTTCCACGGCTCCCAGTAGTTCTCCCTCCAGCCGTCGTCGAGCGCGTCGCGCTGGTCGTCGGGCACGCCCGCGTGGACCATCGTGAGGAGGCTGCCGCCACCCTCCGCCTTCTCGAAATGCAGGATGAGGAAGGAGTCGGGGTCGCTGCCCTTCCAGTCCGAGCCGCGCCAGGTCTGGGCGATGAAGGTCTTGGGGACTGTGGCGAGGAGCGTGCCGGTGATGAAGCCGTCCCAGGCACTCATCGGCGAGCCGGGCGCTTTGCCGATCTTGGCGTTTGAGCCGACCGCGGCGCTGTGCTTCTTCGAATCCATGTAGATGTCGAAGAGCTTCGCGGGGGCGGCCTTGAACTTCACCTTGTGGACGATTGTTTTCACCAGGGGCCGACCTTCTGGCCCTTGGCACGAGTTTTTGGGGATAAGGGCTAGCCGGCGGTTCGTACGCCCAAGGCCGAGCAACGGGCGCCGCAGCAGCCAGGGGCGCCTCGAACACGAATATTTATAATCTTTATACACATACTAAAGTCAATGGCATCCAAGATGGTTTCGCTGGACACTGAGGCCTACGAGCTGCTGAAGGCCAAGAAACGCCCCGGCGAAAGTTTCAGTGAGGTCGTGAAACGTGTCGCCGCGCCGAAGCGTCCGCTTTCCGACTTCATCGGAATATGGAAGGACATGCCGAAGGGCGAACTCGACGAAGTGAACGAGATCATCAAGGAAGGCCGCCGCCTCGACCTTGAGCGGCAGAACCGCCTGGCAAAACGAGCGTGATTGCCGTGTACTGCCTTGATTCCTGTTTCCTAATCGATGTGGCCAGCGGCGATGCCGGGGCAGCGCGGAAAGTGAGGGCCATGGAGGGCGCGGGCGCCACGATGGCCATCGCGGCTCCGGCCCTCACGGAAGTCCTCGTGGGCGCCCATGTCCGCGGCGGGGCGTACCTCCGAAGGATGACGGAGCTCCTCGCGCCGATGGACGTGTGGGCGACCGAGGCCTCCGTCGCCAGGGAGGCTGGCGAGCTTGGCGCCGAGATGCGCTCACGGGGTTTCCCGACACCCACCGTCGACCTGATCATCGCAGCGACGGCGCGCAGCCGGGCCGCTACGGTCGTGACCCGGGACGAGGCCTTTGGGCGCATTCCCGGGATCGCCGTCGAGGCCTACTGATACGGCGCCCCTGGGACCTGCGTGGGGGGCTCGGCGTGGCCCCGGGTTGTAGCCGGCGGCCCGTGCGAGAGGTTGAAACGGGGGTGCCGGGGGGGAGATGTGAACTCCCGAGCTCTTACGAAAGCAGTTTTCGAGACTGGCGCGTTACCGGCCTTGCGCGACCTCGGCAGAAGACGCGCCTGGCTTGCGGGGGAGGCCTTGGCGCCTCGCGGCCGGGGATTTGCGTTTGTGCGACGGAGATCCCGACCCCTGCCGCACGCCATCATCGGACCGCCTCCTTGGCGGCGTCCACGATACGCGCAGAAAGCTTGGCCATTTTTTCTGAGTCCCCGGTCGAGATTCGCCGCCCTTCATACTCGACGCTTTTCTTTCCACTGATCAGCTCATTCAGTTGGCGTTGAAGATCAGCCTTCCGCGGGTGGGCCGTTTGAGCCACGAGCGCAATTGCATCGGCGTCGCGTTGCCCGGCCGAACGAAGCCCCAGGAAATGGATGGTAATCGCGTCGACGGCGCTGATGCCGGCGTGAATGGCGAGCACGCCCGCCGCGCTGGGGTCCCCGGCGGCCAAAGACCGGGCGGCCGCCCGCTGGAACTCCTCGGCCTTGCTAAGATAGGCGCGCGCCTCGTCCTTGGGTACGACGACGGTTTCGCGCTGCCTCGTCATCGGGCGACCTCCAGGGGATGGCCTTCGCGCCGCGCGACCTCCCGTATTCGGGCGCGGGCGCCGCCCTTCACCTGTTGCGCGGTGTACACGAGGGCCTGGACCGGGTTTCCAAAGCGGGCCAGGACTTGGGCCTCCAGGTTGCGGAGCGTGCTCGTCCACGCGGCTGCCCGCCGCTTGTCGGGGAAAACAACGAGGAGGTCCACGTCCGAATTGGGGTCCTCATCACCGCGCGCGACCGAACCGAAGAGGATTGCCTCCAGGGCGCCGGAGCCCTTTAGCGCCACCTCGAGGGCCGCAGTCAGCTCGTGGGTGGACGCGTTGTCCAGTCCGATGAGGGGCCTTAGCCGCTCGGCGAGGAAATGGCGTTCTTCGAGCGTCCATAGGCTGGCCCGCCCCGCGCGCCGTTGACGCACGACAGCCTCATCGTAGAGGCGGTAGAGAGCCTCCATCGCCTGCGGCGCCGAAACGCTTGAGGCCTTTGCCAATTCCCGCCCCGTCCATTCGCGGCCGGGCGCCTTGAGGAGGGTCTTGAGGACCGCGATGCGGGCCGGACTCGTGAGGAGCGTTTCGGCCAGGTTGTGGAAGCGCACGGTGACAGGTTTTCCTTACATGTGTAAGGATTAGTTAATGTTTTCCCTGTCGGGCCGCCGGCCCGCTGCGGCCTCTGGAGGCCATGGCGAGGGGCGGAGGTGCCAAGGGGGAGATTTGGACGCGGGTTTGCCGGTAAATCGTTCACGCGCCTGACCGCCGACCCTGACCCCCTAAACCGCAACAAGCCTACCAAACATGACTAATTGAGCCGCAAGCCGCGCTCCAATCTGGTTAAGGGCCTCGCCGCCCACGCCCATCCCGCTGCGAACCACAAGGGGCGCAGAAGGAGAACCTGCTCGGATGAAGACGGAACGGAAACTCCATTGCCGCGCCTGCGGCAGCGACTGGTCGGGCCGGAGGTGCGGGCATTGCCTCGGAGATTGGTTTGTCGACCTCAGCTACTTGGTCGGGGACACCCGCAGCCGGCGCCCGGAAAACGGAGCCTAGGCTCGCGAGCCGCGGCCCGCCACTAGCGCCGCACCAAACCTCCTAAATAGAACCACGAGGGGCGCGCCGATATGGTTAAAACGAATAGAACGCCGAAAAAGGGCCTGTGCGCGACAGTTCGCGGCGAACGCAATCTTCGCCTTGGTTCGAAGGCGAGGGGAGGACCGGAATGATCTCGTGGCTCCGGCCTTTGGTCGCAATTCTCTTGACAACGGTCGCCACTCTGCTCGTCGCGGGACTCTCGGCCGCGGCGTCTCCCATACTCGATTGGCATAGCGCCACGCTCATCGACAACGCTGACTCCTACAATCCGGCCGTTGTGGTCGATGCGAGCGGAGTCAGCACCGTCGTCTGGGACCAACTCAACGGAACACGCGCCGACGTCTGGGGCAATCGATACGTCCCAGGTGCGGGTTGGGGGTTCCCCACGCTGATCGAGGACGATGACGCCGCGAGTGCGTATGAGCCGCATGCCGCCGTTGATGCCACCGGGACGGTTACGGCAGCATGGTGCATGTCCGACGGGGAAGTTTGGGCAAACCAGTACTTCCCTGCATCGGGATGGGGAACACCGACCCTTGTTGAGGCGAACACAACAGCAGGTTGCTCTGGCCCGCAGGTAGTGGTTGATCCGGGCGGCAATGCTACGGCCGTATGGTACGAGACGAGATTCATACCGACTTTCGTTCGTGACATTTGGGCCAGCCGCTTCGTCCCGGGGTCCGGTTGGGAACCCGCTTTGCTAATCGAGACCAACGAAGGACAGGCACAGGAACCCCAAATTGACGTTAGTGACAGCGGGGAGGTAACGGCAGTATGGCTTCAGCTAAACGTGACCTTGAACAAGCTTGATGTTTGGGCCAACCGCTACGTACCGGGGTCAGGTTGGGGCACGGCAGCCCTCATCGAGATGCACGATGGGAATGCGGGTTGGCCGGACATCGCGGTTGAGGCCAATGGCAACGCGACAGCGGTTTGGGAGCAATATAACTTTACAAACGCCAGCCTCTTTTCGAATCGCTACACAGTAGGTTCGGGATGGGGGCTGGCGGCACCAATACCGATGAGTAACGACTCCGGAGGAGGGACCAACGCCCAAGTCGCCACAGACGAGAACGGGACAGCCTTTGCGACGTGGAAGCAGTGGGATGGGATCGTCTATAGCATCTGGGCGAGCAGGTACACGCCGGGCTACGGCTGGGGAAATGCTAGCCTTCTTGAAACGGACTCGGGTCTCGCCCACGACCCCGCCCTCGCGGTCTCCGCCGCGGGCGAAGCCACGGTGGCATGGGGGCAAGATGACGGGGTTCGATGGAACATGTGGGCAAACCGTTTCGTCCCCAACGTGGGTTGGGGCAACGCAACCCTCCTCGAGAGTGGCGACGGAAACGTTACTTGGCCAAGTGTGGCCGCCGACACAAGCGGATACGTGACGGTTGTGTGGCCCCAGTACGATGGGACATTCTACAGCCTGTGGGCAAATCGGTTCGGCCCCGCCTCGAACATCACGGTGATGTCAAGCCCAGTGGGGCTTGAGTTCGCCGTCAATGGAACCAATTACACCGTCTCCACCTCCTTCAGTTGCTTCAAGCATGTGCCAATCGCCGCCTTGTCCCCGCAGGAGATTGAAGGCGTCCGTTACGGCCTTGAAAACTGGTCCGATGGCGGCGCAAGAATGCATTTCGCGGATTGTAGCGCCGACCGAACGATCATTGCGAGTTTTGTTCCGACAGATTTCCAGGTCCAACTCATCACCACGCCGCCCGGGCTAACCCTCATGATCGACGGCATCCCAAGCCCAGGGAACGCATCCTTCTGGTGGAGCGCCGGAAGTACACACACGTTCTCCGATCCAGGCGGGCAAACGTTGGGAGACATGCATTTCCGGCTATCGAACTGGTCGGATTCGAGCGACTCTAATCGAACGATTCTGATCGGCGCACCCTTGGAACTTGTTGCATACTTCGCAGTTTCTGAATACCGTGTCCAAGTCGACAGTGTGCCCGCCGGGCGGAGCGTGCAAATCAATGGTCTGTCTGTCCCGACGCCCGTGGTGCGGTGGTTCCAACCCGGGTCGCTACTCGATGTGGGGATCGTGTCCCCGCAGTTGGCTTCCCCAGGCATTCGCTACGGCTACGCGCAATGGGACGACGGCGGCTCGCAAAACCGGTCCATGCCGTTAATGGCCCCGCTAAGCCTGACCGCGCGTTTCTTCGCAGAGTTTTCTGTCTCCATCACTTCCTCTCCGATGGACTTCACCCTAGAGATCGACGGAGTTCCGATGAGGGCGCCAGTCGAGAATTGGTGGGCGGACGGGTCCTCTCACGCGCTCAACCAACCGGCATCGCTTCAAGAGGTCGGGCAGGTTCGGTATGTGCTGTCAGCATGGCGCGACGGGAGCCCAACAAACCGGAGCTTCGTGGTCAGCGGCCCGCAGTCGATCGGGGCGGTCTTCGCGCCCTCCGAGTACTTTGTGAGGCTGACCACGAACCCCGTCCCCCTTGAATTGGAGATCGACGGAGCAACCGCAATGGCCCCCATCGAGGCGTGGTGGGCTGTGGGGTCGATCCATTGGATCGGTGCCGTGTCCCCACAAGCCGGCGGCTCGGAGCGCTTCACCTTCTCGAGTTGGAGCGACTCTCTCGGCACGACTCACCTTGCGGTCGCTGATGGCCCCCTCGCCTTGTCCGCGCTCTATGACATCCAATGCGCTGTCACGATCGACGCATCTCCTGGTGTGACGGCCCTTGCCGTCGACGGCCAATTTCAGGCGATCCCGGCATCGCTTTGGTGGACAAACGGGTCCACGCACACGGTCGGATTGCTTCCGCCCTCCGTGTCATCGCCGGACACGCGGTTCGAATGGTCCAAGTGGAGCGACGGCGGGAACCGGAGCCACTCAGTCATCGTCGGCGGGCCTCTGTCCGTTCGCGCGGAGTTCGTAACGATGTTCCTGCTCGTGGCCGACAGCCCCTTCACGATCCCCGCGTGCGACGTCGCAAATTGCTGGTATGCCAATGGCAGCATGGCGGCCGTCTCCGTCCAGGCCTTCCTCTCCGCCGGCGAGGGGACACGCAACGCGTTCGCCGGGTGGGTCGGCGATGTCACGGACTCGCATGCCTCCGCGACAATCCTTATGGATGGGCCGAAGCGTTTGAGCGCCTCCTGGAAACTCCAATACGAACTGCGCGTCGAATCGGCTTATGGCTCCACGACTGGACAGGGCTGGTATGACGCCGGCTCGACGGCTCACCTGGCGGTCGTCTGGCCGAACGCAACCTCCTCCGGTGCCTCGTTCGTGTTTGGGGGATGGCGGGGAGGGATCGAATCGGATGCGCTGGAGCTCGACCTGACCATGGACTCCCCGAAGTCCGTCACCGTCAATTGGGTTGCGGCAGCTGGCCCGAGCTCCTCGCTGCCCATCGAAGTCGCCGGTGCAAGCATCTTGACCCTGATTATCGCCGGCCTCGTGTCCGTCACCTCCTCGCGTGCGGGGTTCGCCCTCGACGGGTTCGTGACCGTGCCGCTCTTCACGCGCCTGAAGAAGATCGATGTCACCTCGCAGTACCAGCGTGGCCGCCTCATCCAGTTCATTGATGACAACCCAGGTGCCAGCTACTCCGAGATCCGGCGGCGGCTGCAGATTGCCAACGGTGGATGTGCGTACCACCTGCGTGTGCTCGAGCGCAGCGGCGAGATTCGGCGCGTGGCCCACGGCACGTCCGTCCGCTTCTACCCGGCCGACTACAGGGTCGATCCGGAGTCGCTTCCGCCGTTGTCGCTCGTCCAGCGGCGCATCCTCGAGCTCCTCCTCGCGCGGCCCGAGAGTGCGGCCGCCGAGCTTGGAAAAACCCTGGCAAGCGAGGGCCACGCGATCAGCGAATCCACTTTGCTGTATCACATGAAGACCCTCGCAAGGGAGAAGAGCCTAATCACGATGCGCCGCGAGGCGGGTCGAACGAAGTACTCCCTGACCTCTGAACAGGCCGCCTACCTTAGGCGACGTCTTGGGGAGGAGGCCGCGGCCGACACGCTCCTGGATAGGGCAATGGACTCGAATCATGGGAACGGCGAGCCTCATGGCGCGCCCCAAGCAACAGAGCCGAAGGACGAAGACCAAGGAGGGAAGTGAAACGATGGTGGAGACACGAAAACACGAGTCGAGAATTGGAATTAGCCTCACGTCGAAGAACGCCAAGGGGAATCTCGCGCCTCACGGGCGGGCCGGGACGGTGGCCGTCGCCGTCCTCGCTTTGGGGCTCGTCGCGCTTATGGCCGTATTGCCCGCAACGGCAGCAGACGCCCCGCAGTACCGCGACGACAACAACAACGGAAAATGTCCGGGCAGCTACACGCTCATTCATATCGGTTCGCTTAATGCCTACTTGGAAGCATACGACCTGAACCAAGACGGGTTGGTTTGCGGGCGCGGTCTGTACTGACTGGTTGCTGGCCCGCGCGGGCTGCGCCCCTCGGCCCCGGCGAATGACTTGCCCCATGAAGAGTGCCGAGAGGGAGATTTGAACTCCCGAGCTCTTACGAACACCAGTTTTCAAGACTGGCGCCTTCCCGGGCTAGGCTACCTCGGCGTAGAATGGCGCCGATGGCGGCGCGAGGGACTTAAACGTTGTCGGGGGGCGCGCGGCGGCGCCGAAGGAGCAGGGCGAGCGCGGCGACGGCGGCGGCGGCCACGAGGACGATGGCGGCGAACCCCGCATCGGCAGTCGGGGCCGTAACTTGAGGCGCGGTCGGCGGGGGCGGATTCGCCTCCGGGGGCGGCGGGACGACGACCTGGACGGTCACATTCGTCCGGACCTCGCCGTCCATCGAGTCGCGGACGACGAGACACAGTTCCACGGTGCGCGCGGTGGTCGTGCGCATGGGCTCGGCTGCATCCGCTGAGAAGTTGACGCTTGCGTTCGTCGAGAACGGCGGCGGGGGACGCGGCGGGGCGGGCGGGCGCGAGGGTTGAGGCGTGCACGAGCTCCACGCGTAGCGCAGGGGCTGGCCCTCGGGGTCGGTGGCCCTCGCATTCAAGGTGAGGTTCCCAAGGACGGCGACGGTGAAGTTCGCGGGCGTCGACTCGATCGTGACCGTCGGCACCTGGTTCACTCGGACCGTTGTGAGCGCCGTCACGGTGCGCCCGCCGCGCTCGCGGACCGTGAACTGGACGGTCGAGTTGCCCCGCTCGAACACACCGCCATTGGCAAACGAGGCGCTCCACTCGTCGGTGGAAACGGAGGTGGGAGACAGCGGCCAGACGGGGCCGAAGTCCAGGTCCGCCGGCCCCTTGATGCGATACGTGGCCCCGCCCGGTGAGACGGCGTCGAGGCCGCGCTGGGCGACGCCCTCCGGGCTGCCCTCGTGTGCCGCCAGCGAGAGGGGGACCGGGCCAAGCGGGAAGATCGAGCTTTCGTTCGGCTGGACCGAGACGATGATCGGCCGCAACGAGTCCACCCGGATCTGGAACGGGTCGGAGAGCCGCAGGCCCACGCGCGCGTTGCTGTCGGCGCGCCACTGGACCCAGTTCGCGTCGCCTTCCTCGAGCGAGAGCGCGGTCGTAGCGACGAAGGCGGGGTCGAGGGGCGAGGAGAGCGTCGGGGCGGAGGTCCAGGGCCCGAAGGCGAAGAGGCCGGCCGTCGAGACGCGGTACTCGACCGAAGAACGGTAGACCCCGCTTGAGCCGCTGAGGATCTCCACGTTCGCGACGACCGACTGAGCGTTTTGCCATTCCGAGGCGGGAGGCCGGGGGTTTTGGAACGTGAGGCCGGTCGTGTCGACCTTGACGCCGAAGATGGGCGACTCGGCCGGGCCGTTGCCTGCTTTGTCCCATACGCGCCAGATTACGTTGGACAGGTTGCCTTCGGGGAAGGCGATGAGCGCTTGGCCCACGACCTCCGCCGCGGTCTGGCCCGGCAACGCAGTTGCGCGGTCCCAGCGAACGAAGGGCGCGCCGTCGTTTTCCCACGAGTACTCGATCCTGTCGGGGTCGACGCCCGATTCGTTGTCGAAGATGTCGACGGCGGCGAACGTGGGGGTCGACGTGACCCACTCGGACTCAAGGGGGAGGTGGGCGCCGAATTGCGGCAGGTCGCCGTCGAGGTTGATCGTGAAGTTGAAGGGGGCGGCGAGCCACGGAGCCGGTCCGGTCAAGATATCGACGCTCGCGATTCCGAACGTGTACACCTTGCCCCTCGCCGTGGCCGGAAGAGTGCTCACGTTCGAAACCCGTGCGCCACCCGCCGGAGTCTCGAGCGCCATCGCGGTTCCCTCCCCTAGGAGCCAGTCGAAGAAATGCGGGGGGACCGGAATCTGCGGCAGTGCCGCATAAACGACGCTGAGGTTCGAAAAATTGATGGGCGCCCCCGCGCGCGACCACCCACCCTCGTCGAGCATGCGGCCGTCGGATTCGGCGGCAAGCGGCCCCCGGATTTCTACACGTGGGTCGTATCGCCCCGCGTTCGGGTTCTGGAAGTGCTCGCCGGGGCGACCCCAGAAGAAGTAAGCGTCCAGCGAGACCCTGTGAGGCGGCGCACCAGACCAATTCAGCCGGAAGGGGATGCCGATGTCCCAATGCGTGCCCGCAGGCCCGTCTGTCCGGTTGGCCCAAGACCCGGGGGCTATGGACATTACGTTGGGCGCCGAAGACACGACGACCGGCCCCGTCTGGTTCATGTCAACGTAAAGGCCGGGGGACAAACCGGTGACATTGATCCGCAGGTCCGTGCTGTTTCCGGTCGTCGTCCACCCCTGCACGTGGATCGTGTAGGTGCTGTCGCCCGGGATGAGGACTCCGCCGGAGTTGCCTTCGATCCAGACCCCGGCGTAGCGATCGACGACCGTCCGCCCGTAGAGCACGGCCACCAAGCCGGAGACCGATGTCCGCCCGCGCTCGGGCGCGTTGCCGCCGTAGTAGCCGACGGTGATGTCCTTGAGGCCGTCGCCGTCGTAGTCGCTGGCTACATTGAGGCGCAACCCGCCATCGTTCGTGTAGATGTCTGTGCCCGAGAGTGTGATCTCGGAAGAGTAGGAGAGGCTGGCCTCATCCGCCGCAAGGCAGTCCCGCAGCGGCCCGCAGATCGACGGGTTGACAAAAACATCGACAAGGATGTGCCCCGAGCTTGCGCTGGTCGTGTCGTACTTCAAGGTCACGAAGTCCGCGCGTCCATTTCCGTCGATGTCCCCCACCTGAAGGCGCGGCGGTGGCTGGCTGGCGAAGATCGAAGGGCCCTGAAGGTGGAGAGACTCGGAGGGACGAGATTCGAGCCCGTTGCCCCCGATCCAAAAATGGAAGTTGACGTTCAGGAACGGGGAGGGGGAGATCCCTGGCTGGGCCGGCACAAACCCCCATGTGGCAAGGTCGGTGTGCCCATCGCCGTCGAAGTCGCCGAAGGCCGCCTGCGGCTGTTCGAGGGGAATTTCTTGAGCGGAACTTGGGGTGGGGCCGGCCTGCGACCCGTTCAGGATTGTCAGGAACCCGGGGGCAGGGACCCCGGTTGGCGAGGGGGCGATTGGAGACCAAAGGGCGAGGTCGGCAAGCCCGTCGAGGTCGAAGTCGGGCGCGGCGAGGAAACGGGGGGGCCGGGGCTGGGCGGAAAGGGGAGTCGGCTCGGGGAGGGTCCAGGGGTCGCTGGCCCCCGCCATCTGCCGACCCTTGATGTAGAAAACCTGGAATTGCGTAAAGGCCGGCGTCGTGCCGTTGTTCGCACGCTCGGGGTGCGGTTCCTCCACGATGACCGCCGCTCCATCACCGGGGCGCAACGGGGGCGTCAGATAGGCGAAAGCGGTCGGATTCCCTTGGACGCGCGGGGGGAGCTCGACCATCGGCGGCTGGGCGGCTGGCCACGGATAGGAGAAGTTGGGCGGAGTTTGGAAAAACATCCGGAAGGAGCCGACGGGGCAGGGATCGTAGAAACTGCAAGACAAAATCCCAGGGCCGACCCAGGTAAGCCAATCGTCGGCTCCGTCGAAATCCGCGTCAATGTGGGTGGGCGCCAAGTCGAGTTCCGAACCCGCTCCGGCGGGCCCATAAGGTTCAAACTCGGGATCGCCGAACCCGCCCCTGCACTTCAGGGGGCAGGCCTGCTCAAGAACGCTCCCGTTTGGCTGACCCCAACCCACAAACTGGCCCGGGCCCCCAAGACCAACGGTCCAGCCAACCAAATCGTCGTTGCCATCGCCGTTGAGGTCGCCGGGGCTTTGAAAGAGTGCCTCGCTGTAATTCATGGCCCAAGGGGATGCTAGCGAGCCATCGGCCGCTGGGGGAATGACAAGAAGCCAGTCGGGTGCCGTGACTGCCAACGTCCCGAACGTTTGGGCCGCGGCCGAAAATGGCAGGCTGCTCGCAAGTAGGAGGACGCCTACGCCCACAGCCCCCGCACCCCGCCCGCGCATGGCCTCCTCACCTGCCGCTCGCCCCTAAAGACCGTTGTGGGACGTTCCATCATGCCGGCGCCCTTCGATTGGCTTATGCCACATGGGAGCCATCCTCCTCCGCTTGCCTTCCTCCGTGATTACCCTCACAACGGACTTCGGTTCCTCGGAACTACCAGCGGCCATGCGCGGCGTGATCCGCGAGCTTGCCCCGCAGGGCACCGAAGTCATCGACCTCAACCACACAGTCCCGCCGCACAACATCATCCAGGGCGCCTACTCGATGCTCACGGTTTGCCCGATCTACAAGGGCGCGGTCCACGTAGGCGTGGTCGACCCCGGTGTCGGCACGAAGCGCCGGGCAGTCGCGATCGAGACGGATGACGGCGTGCTGCTCGGCCCGGACAACGGCCTGCTCGCGCCCCTTGCCCACCGGCTCGGGATGAAGCGCGCGTTCACGCTCGCGAACCCGAAACTCTGGCGAGTGCCCGTTTCGGCGACTTTCCATGGCCGCGACATCTTCGCTCCGATCGCCGCGCGCCTTGCGGGCGGCGCGGCCATCGAAAGCGTCGGCCCCCTCGTAAGTGACCTCGCCACACTTGCGGCGTTTGACGCCCACGACACGCCGAAGGAAATCCGGGGCGCCGTGGTCAACATCGACCCCTTCGGCAACCTCGTGACCTCGATCCCCGCGCCCATGGCGATCCACCTGCTCGAAGGCGGCAAGCGCATCGACGCGCGCATCGCGGGCAAGCGCTTGGGCATCCACCCCGTATCGGCCTACGGGGAAATTGAGGGCAAGTCCTACGGCGTCCTCCCGAATTCCTCCGACTTCCTCGAGATCGCGGTGCACCATGGCTCCGCGGTCGAACGCCTCGGCGTTCGCACGGGCGACCCCGTGGTCCTGTACAAGTAGAGGGCTCCCGGGAGCCTTCTTAAACGGCGACCCCTTGCGCGGCCCCCGTGAAGTCCTACGGCGTCCAGTTCCTCTACAACGCCGCCCTGTCTTCCGCCTCACTCTTCACGCCGATCTACGCGAAGTCCCTTGGCGCCTCGGACCTCGTGATCGGCTACATCGGGATGGTCTACGGCCTCTCGATCTTCATGACGGGGATCTACTTCGGACGAAAGGCCGACGTTCTGGGGCGCCGCCGGTTCCTCATTGTCGGGCTCTTCCTGGCCTCCGTCCTCGCCTCCGTCCAGCTGTTCGCCTTCGACCCATGGATCCTCATGGTCACCCGGTTTGGGCTCGGGTTTGCCGCAGGCATGTTCCCCCCGGCGCTTGTCGCCTACGCGTACGATGAGGGGCTGCCGATGGGCCGCTTCGCGGCCGCTGGGTCGCTCGGGTGGGGCACGGGCAACCTGCTCGTTTCCTTTGCAGCCGTGGCAGGTTGGCTCTATGGCGCGCTGCTGCTCCACGAGCGCGTCTACTTCACCGGCGCCCTGGTCCTTGCAGCCGCCTTCGCCATCGCGCTCGGTCTGCACTCGGTCCCCCGTGAACCGATGAAGACCAAGCCGATCACGCTCGATGTGATCCGCCGGAACCGCGACGTCTACCTGTCGTTCCTCGTCCGGCACACCGGCGCGAACGCCGTGTGGATCATCTTCCCGCTGTTCGTCCTCGAGCTCTCGCCCCGCACGCCCTCCGGCGGGTACGACTACAACTGGCTTGGCATCATCTACGCCGCCAACGCGCTCACGCAGGGCCTCATCATGCTCTTCCTCGACCGCTTCGACGGGCGGCGCCTCGTCGTCGTCGGCGAAGTGCTCACGGTCGTCACCTTCGCGGGCTTCTACTTCTCGCGGGACCACATCGACCTCCTCGTGTTTTCCTTCGTCCTTGCGGCCTCGTGGTCGTGCCTCTACGTAGGGTCCCTGAAGACGATCCTCGCCCGGTCGCCGGAGAAGGCGACGGCCTCCGGGCTCCTCAGCTCGACGACCTCCATGGCCGCGGTCGTGGGCCCGCTTGTCGGCGGTTTTGTTTCGAACTTTTTCGGCGGCTACCGCACGACAATTGCCCTTGCTGGCTTCATGACTTTGGGCGCGCTGGTGATCTTCAAGATTTTTACCGAATCGGTCGAGCGCCAGTACGGGGCGACCTCGACGGCACGGCCCCGCGAGTAGGCCGGGCGCGTTCTTGGGGCGCCGATTTCGGGGTTCATAAGCTTCATAACGCCTCCGGCTCATCGGTGGGCGAATGGTCTTCCCGCCCCTTACCGTGCAAGACCGCATCGTTTTGCACCTAATGGACTACCAGAACTTCTCGGACAAGTACGAGGTCCCCGCGCAGGTGACCCAACGCGGCATCGGCGAGGCGATTGAAATCGCCTGGAGCAACGTGCCGCGCGCGATGAAGAAGCTTGTGACCGACGGCATCGTGGAGGAGAAGAGCGCGAGGATCAAGGGCGACAAGCGCAAGAAGAAGGCCTACTTCCTCACGCACAAGGGCTACTCGTCGGCCCTTGCGCTGAAACAGGAAATGGGCACCCGCCCGATCGTGGTCGTCGACGGGGACACGCAGCGCGAGGTCCTCACGAGCGAGCTTGCCAAGGAGACGGGCCTCTCGCTCTCCTTCCTCTCCTTCGTCATGAAGATCGCGACGGACGGCAAGTTCGATGTGGCAAGGGCCCGCGCGGTGGGGTCGACCCCCGCCGGCATCGTCGAGGCGATCGAGGGCGCGCCGGCGGTCCGCGCCTTTGTCGGGCGCGACAGCGACCTCTCGGCGCTCACGGCGATCATCGCGGCACACCAGGTGGCCGTGGTTTGGGGCGTTGCCGGCGTCGGCAAGACGACGCTCGCGATCAAGTCCATCGACCCGATGAAGGGCAAGCGCTCCGTGTTCTACGTGCGGCTGCGCACCTGGACCAACCTCGTCGGCGTGCTGATGCCGCTCGCGCGGTTCCTCGGCAAGATGCGGCGCACGCGCCTCCTTACCTACATCTCGACGACGACGCAGCCCGCCGTGGGCGACCTGCCTTCGGTCCTCAAGGAGGACTTCGACCAGATCGACGCCGTGCTGTATTTCGACGACCTGCAGGACGCGCCGCAGGAGATCCAGCAGTTCGTGCGCTTGCTCGTCGAAGTGAAGCCCGAATACCCGAACCTCGCGATCGTCCTCGTGTCGCGGCCGCTGCCCCACATCATCGACAGGCGCGAGGTCGCGGTGACCAAGCGCGTCGTCGAGGTAAAACTCGAGGGCCTTGACAAGGCGAGCGCGCGGCTCATTGTGCGCCCCGAGATCATCGCGAGCCCCGAGGAGTTCGAGGAGGTCTACAAGCGCACGGGCGGCGTGCCGCTGCTCTTGGAGCTCGCTCAGCCCACGACTCGCCCCGCATACACGTCCGACGCCGCGGCGTTCGTGCAAAACGAAATCGTGAAGCGCCTGTCGCCCGGCGCCCTCGACCTTGTCTCGCTCGCGTCCGTTTTCCGCACGACAGTCAAGCGCGACGCGCTCTTTGGCCTGCCCGCGGCCAAGCCCGAGCACCTCGAGGAACTCGTCCGCTTTGACCTCCTCAGGGAACGGCCCGACGGCCGGTACGACATCCACGACGTGGTGCGCGAGTTCGTGTACACGAAGCTCACGCCCCAGCAGCTCATCGAGTTCCACACGGCGGCCGCCGAGTTCCTCTTGAGGTCCGAGGAGCCGAAGGACGTCCTCGAGCGGATCTTCCACCTCGAGCGCGCGGGCCAGACGGCGGCTGCGGCGACCGCCGCGATCGCGGAGGGCTGGCGCCTTATCACGGCGGGGCTTTACCGCGAACTCCTGGGGACCGTCGAGAACCTCTCAGGCAAGGGCCTGGATGCGCGGGGCGTCATGGCGCTCGACGAGCTCAAGTCCGACCTCTATGCGAAGATGGAGAGCTGGGAGCCGTCTTTCGACCACGCCAAGGCCGCCCTCGACCGCTCGCTCGAACTTGGGCGCCACGAAGATGCCGGCCGCCTCTTTGCCAAGGTCGCGTGGCTCGAGGCCCAACGCGGTCTCACGGACGCCGCGATCGAGCACTTCAACGAGTCGATCAAGATGCTTGCGGTCGCGGGCTCGGGCGCGTCCTCGGACCTCGCCCACGCCGAAATCAACCTCGGCATCGCGCTCCTGCGCCGCGAGGAGGTCGACGCGGCCCTACCGCACCTCGAGCGCGGCGGCGAGATCGCGCGCGCCGCCGGCAAGCCGATGCTCGCCGCCGAGTCGGGCCTCCTCATCGCCAAGACGCTCGCCGAGCGCGGGCAGCTGCCGCCCGCGCGGTCGCGCGTGAACGACGCGCTCAGCATGCTCGAAGGCGCGGAGGGCACGGAGCGCCCGCGCGCGGAGGCGCTCCTCCTGCTTGGCGAGCTTGCGCTCAAGGAGAAAAACTTCGACGAGGCGATCGGCCACCTCGAAGAGTCGCTCGAGCTTTGCGAGGAACTCGAGATCATCGACCTTGCCGTCAAGCTGGCGCAGCAGCTCGTCGAAGCCTACACCGCGATTGGCGACAAGGAGAGCGCCGACTTCTACGCGAAGAAGTCCCAGCAGTGGGCGCCTACGCTTTGAAGGCCGCCAAGCCCGCACACGAGCGAATGCGTTTTTTAAAAGGGCGGCGCTTCGGCCACCTTGAGGCCCGTCGTGACTTCGTCGCCGGACCGTCCCGGAGCGTGAATCCCCCTGCCGATCGGCGGAATCCCGCCCATCCTCTTTGAGAGCCGGCCGCTGCCGCCGGATGTCCTGCCGCCGGGCCTTGCCTTCGCGATCCTGGCGGCGCTTGTGCTCGTGCGCGTCGTGGGGGGACCTCTGGGTTACTTCGTCGCCCGGGCCCGCGCGCCGGGCCGCGAGGTCTGGTGGGGCTGCCTCACGACCGTGGTGCCGCTCATCGGGTTTGTGCTCCTCTTCGTGTTCCACGGTCCCAAACCCGACGTCTCCACGGGCTCCTGGAACCCGTGGGTGCTCTGCCCGTTTTGCCGGACTCCGCGCGGGTACTCGCAGCTGCCTTGCCCGAATTGCGGGCAGGCGCTCCCCGTCCGGCCCGGGTATGCCCCGCCGCCCCCGCCGCCTTCCGCCCCTCCCTCGCGCGCTCGCGAAATCCGCGGCGGCCAGGTCGCGGGGGCCCTGCTCTTCACCATCCTCCTTGCGAACCTCGCAGTGATCCTGCTCATCCTCCCGGTCCTTGCCGACCCAGCGACGAGCGGGACCCGCGTGCGCGAGATCTCGGGAGCGGCGTGGTTCATCCTTCTCGCGCTCGTCGTGCAGGACTCGATCATGACGGCCGTCGCCGTCGACCAGGCCGTGTTCCGCAAGCGGCTCACGTGGGAGGACATGGGCCTCTCGCTGAAGCACGTGCCCTTCTCGGTGCCGCGCCAGCTCGGCCTCGGCGTCGGCGCGGGGGCCTTCACCTTCCTGATGTCGACCTTCGCGCTGCTCATTTTCCTGCGGACGCTCTCGCTGGCGGGGGTCTCAACCACGGGCGCAAGCACGAGCCCGACGCAGCCGCGCATCGAGTCTGTTTCCGACTACGGGTACTGGCTCGTGGCCGGCGTGATCGTGGCGCCCTTTGCCGAGGAGGTCTTCTTCCGTGGCTACGGTTTGGGAGGCTTCGTAAAGCGCCGCCAGGCCAACCGCGGGCTTGTGATCACGAGCGCGCTTTTCGCGGCGGCTCACCTCGACCCCATCGCGTTCTTGCCGCTGTGGGGGGCGGGGATGGTGCTCGGGACGCTGTACCTCGAAACGGGGTCGCTCCTTGCCCCGATCGTCGCGCACGCGACGAACAATTTCATCGCGATGACTCTAACGTACTTTGGAATCTGACGGCCGCAAGGGCGGCGGGGGCGCCTACTGGCCGCCGCGGGCGTCCTTGGCCTTGGCGCGAAGCTGCTTCGAGCCGCACTTGCGGCACTTCGTGGCCCGCCAGGCGTTTCGCGAGTAGCACGCCATGCAGATCTTCTTGTGGAGGATTCGGGCCTCCGCTTCGGGGAATCGCGCCATGGACGATCTCGGGCAGTCGAGAGGGCGATATAAGGTTTTCCGGGCCCGCTCTGCGCGAGCGGCTGGACGCCGCCATCACGGGCGAAGCCCGTCCAGAAGCTCGCGCTGGAAAGGCACGAAGGGCACTTTCTGCCGGTCGGAAGGCGCGAACCACCGGGCGTGCTCTTGCAGCCGTGCGCGCCCCTCCACCCGGCATGCAAACACCCGCGCGTCCCACACGCGCGAGGAGAACGCCTTGCGCCGGCGGTCGATTTGCCGGGCGGCCGCAAGCTTGAGGCCGTAGCGCCCGAGGTGGTAGGCAAGGGTCTCCTCCGGGGATTCCTCCGCGCGAATTTCGCCGCCCGGGAGGCCCCAGAGTCCCGCGAGCAGCGCCCCGCGGCCCCGGCGCACGGCAAGGACGCGCCCCTGCCGCTCGACAACCGCGAAAGCGACTTCGACCTCGGGGAGCGCGGGCCGTGGCGCGCGCGGCGGAAAGCCTGCGACCTTGCCCGTCTTGAATGCCTTGCAGTCCTTCGAAAGCGGACAGTCGCCGCACTTGGGCCGGCGGGGGAGGCAAACGAGGGACCCGAGCTCCATGAGCCCCTGGTTGAAGGCCGCGGGGTCCTTGGGTTCCAAGAGCCGCTGCGCGATTTCCCGGTACTCCCGCAGGCCCGCGCCGGAAGAGACCTCGGCCTCGACGAGGAGAAGGCGGGACAAGACGCGCGCGGCGTTCCCGTCGACGGCGGGCACCGGGAGGCCAAAGGCGATGCTCGCGACCGCGCCGGCCGTGTAGGGCCCGACCCCCGGCAAGGCCCGCAACTCCTCGAAGCTCGAGGGCACTTTCCCTCCGTGGCGTGAGACAATCTGGCGTGCTGCCTGGCGGAGGAGCCTGGCGCGCCTGTAGTAGCCAAGGCCCTCCCAGGCGCGGAGCACCTCGTCCTCGTCGGCTTCGGCGAGGGCCTCGACGGTCGGGAATTGGCGCAGGAAGCGGCTGAGGAAGGGTTGCCCCGCGCTGATGCGAGTCTGTTGGAGCGCCACCTCCGTGACGAGGACCGCGTAGGGGTCGCGTGTGCGCCGGAACGGGAGGTCGCGCGCGTTTTGCCGGTACCAGCGCAGAAGTGCGCGGCGGACTGCCGCCTCCGAACGCATCGCCCCTCGATCAAAGGCGCCGGAGATAAGGCGGCTGGGCGTGCTTTCGCTCACCCCCGTCCCCGTTTATCTATGCCGCAACGCGCTGGGGCGGGTGGGCGGGATCAAGATAGTAAGGGGACTTTAGGCCGCCCCGCCAAAAATCCGGTCGACCATCCACCGCCGCGTGAAGGGCTGGAGGTCGTCGTACCCCTGGCCCGTACCGACAAAGAAAATGGGCTTGCCGATCGCGTGAGCGATCGAGAGCGCCGCGCCGCCCCTTGCGTCCGTGTCGATCTTCGTGAGGACGACGCCGTCGATTCCGACGGCCTCATGGAACGCGGTCGCCTGGCTCACCGCGTCGTTGCCGACCCAGGCGTCCCCCACAAAGAGCGTGAGGTGGGGCTTGGCGACCCGCTTCATCTTCTTCATCTCGTCCATGAGGTTCGTGTTTGTCTGCATCCTACCGGCCGTGTCGACGAGCACGACCTCTTTGCCCCGCGCGCGGGCGTGCTCGATCGCGTCGAAGGCGACGGACGCGGGGTCCGAGCCCGGCTGGTTCTTGATGAGCTTCACGCCGAGCCGGGTCGCGTGGACCTCGAGCTGGTCGATCGCGCCCGCGCGGAAGGTGTCGCATGCCGCGATGACGGGCGAGAGCCCCTGCTTCTTGAGCCGGTGCGCGATGCGAGCGATCGTCGTGGTCTTGCCGGTGCCGTTGATCCCCACGAACATGATCACGAAGGGCCGCGGGCCCGCCCGGATGGTCCCGTCGAAGTCGGCGTCGGCAGGGAGCGCGTTTTCGACGGCGATCTTGAGCGCGTGCTGGATGAGTTCGCCGTTGTTGGAAAAGGCCCCAACCTTCGCCCCTTCGAGTTCGGCCTGGACCGTCCGCTTCATCGCCTCGACGGTTTCCTGGGCAATGTCCCCCTCGTAGAGTGCGACCTCGAGTTCCGATAGGACCTCGCCAATCTCGGCCTCGCCGAGCCGCCGCTTGAGGAGCCCGCCCTCGAAGGCCTCCGCGCGCTCGTCGCGGAGGCTCCTCTTCACGCGGTCTTCGAGCTTCACCTCCGCCTTGGCCGCCGGTGGCTCGGCAGGTTGGGGAGCCTGCTTGGTGGCGCCCTTTTTCGCGGGCCGCTCCGGCGTGGGCGCAGGTGCCGGAGGGGCCGGCGCGCGTCCCTTGGGCGGAGCCGAGGGCGGCGCGGCAGGCGCCTGCGTCGCGGGCAGAGAGGGCGTGGCCTTGGGCTCGGCCCCCTGGGCGGCCGCAGCGGGGGCGCTGCCCGAGAATTTTTCCTTGAGCTCGGAGAGCCGGGCTCGCAGTTTGTCGAACACCCGTACCCGACCTCCGTCCGCCCGAGGGGGGCGGCCACCCGTCCCCGGCTAGTCCTCGTCGTCCTTGTCCTTGTCCGCCTTGTGCGAGTGGGCTTGCTGGGGACGGCCGGGCGCCCGCGCGGGCGCCGGAGCGCCCTGGAGCTGGGCGTAGAGCCCCTGGATCTGGTTTTCGAGTGCCGCGACCGACTGCTCGAGCCTCGCGGAACCCTCGAGGACCTTCTTGCGCGAGCTGTCGATCTTCTCCACGCGCTTCTGCAGCTTCTCGACGGCCACTTGGATCGGCAAGGCCGCCGAAAGTCCCGCCCCGATCTCCGTGATCGCAGTCTTCGTCGAAGCGGAGTTTGCAAAGACGTAGGCGTTTGCGCCCACGGGCACGAGGACCTCCTGGCCCTCTTTCGCGTCCTTGTAGGCGTCCAGCGTGTCGATTGCGGTCCGGTGCTCCTCGAGCGAGATGCGCAGGAGCTCGGCCTGCGTGTTCAGCTGGTCGAGCTGCTCCCGGGTCTGCTGGAGCAGGCCGAGGAGGTTCTGGATGTCCCCCTCCAAGTCCTGCCTCGACTTCGCCATAGCGCGTGGCCCCCCCACAAAGTCGGGCATCACCGGGCGTGGCCGGCGTCCTTGTCTTTGTCCTTGACTTCCTCGACTTTTTCGATCTTGATAAGCCGCCTGCCGACGTGGTGCCTCGAGCCGTACTCCGAGTAGATCCGCTCACGCGCCTTGGCTGGCGTGTCGCTTGCGACCTCGCTCGTGAAGTGCGACCAGTCGTGGCCCATCTTGAAGTTCCCCGATACTCGGTAGGTCTTCGTCATTCGTGTTCCCCCAGGCTTTTTCGAAGGAGTCGTTCCAACCGGCTTAAGCCTATTTGAATGTCGCGAGCCGGGCGCCCGCCCGTCCGCGCGTCAAAGCACGAGGTGGCCGTAGGCAGCGAGGGAGGCCACGAGGAACGCGGCGATCGTGCCGCCGTTGAGGAGCGGGAGGCCTGCTTGGGGGTTGCCCTTGAGGACCATCCCCATGAGTGCGCAGAACCCCGCGACGCCGCCGGCGAGCGTGAGGAGTGCGATGGCGAGGTTGGCCTCGAGCCCCAAGAAGAGGGGCGCGGAAGGCAGGAATTGGAAGGCGGAGACCACGAGCGCGCCGGGGATCACGACATCGCCAAGGCCCATGAAGAGTGCGTCGCGGCTCTCGCCCGACGCGATCTGCTCTTTGAGGCCCTTGCCCTTGCGCATGAAGGAGTAGCCCCAGTGCTTGGGGATCACGAACATGATCGGCAGGCTCTCGGACATCACGGTGTCGGCAAGCGCGATCATGTGCTTCGTGCTGTAGACGGCCCAGGCGTCGTAGACGGCGAGCATCGCAAGCAGGAGGAGGGCGGGCAGGATCCCGAACGAGATCCCGAGGATCGCGGAGAGCCCGACGCACATCAGGACGCCTGCTGTGTCGATGACGTACCACTCGGGGAAGCGCCAGAGGAGGAGCGTGAGCAGGACCGCGACCTCGAGCGACACGCCGAGGGACGCCTCGAGCGTCATCGAATTGAAGAGGACGGGCGCGAGCACGAAGTAGACCGTGAAGCCCGTGATGCCGAGGAATAGGCCCTTGACGACCTTGCGCCCGCCGAGCTTCACGGCGAGGAGCACGCCGCCGGTGAAGCCAAGGATGAGGACAAGGTAGAGCAGGGAGTTCAGCGGGTTGTTCGTGTCGGGCCCGAAGGCTTGGTACTCGACCCCGTAGTACTGCGAGACGGTCATCCCGCCGAGGATGCAGAGCGTGAAGAGCCCGCCGAGCGCGACCACGCCCGGGATTTCGGCGCGCATGGGGTCGCGCGGGCCTCCTTTGCTTTTGGTTGCGCCGCCGGCAAGCCCGTCACGGCGCGCGGTGGAGTTTCGCGAAGGCAATGTTGCCCGTGACCTTCTCGACGAAGGCCTTCACGGTCATCCCCTTGCCCGTGCCGGGGATGAATACGGTGAAGCCCTCCTTGCGAGCCACGCCATCGCCCCGGCCCCCGATGTCCTCAATGGTGAACTCGTAGACCTTGCCCTCCTCGAGGGCGGGGCGCGCGACTTGCGGCGCGGCCTTCTTGACCTTGATCGGGCGGTGCGCGCCGCAGGCCTCGCACTTGAGGACGAGGGTGCGCCCGTCGCGGATGAGGTGCGTGTCGGGGCGGTGGCACTCCGAGCACATGACAAAGGTCGCGACGTAGGAGTTCAGCTTGTCCTCGATCTGCCCGCGGACGAGGCGCCCTTGGAAGAGGAGGCGGCGGCCTTCCTGCGAGCCGGCGGTGCCGAGCTCCCGCAGGAGGTACTGGACGACGTCGCGGTCCTCGCGGCGCAGCACTTCGGTGACGTCCTTGAAGTTGCGGAGGACCGTCGCCTTGCCTTCGTAGAGGATGTCGAGTTCAGGCAACTGGAAGCGCTCGTGCTCGGCGACATGGGCCGGAAGGTTCCCTTTCGCGCGCTCGAGGAGCGCAAGGTACTCGGGGTCGTTCGGCACACGCTTCCCTCCAGGATGCCGGCGAGAGGCTCCCGCTTAAAAAACCCTTCCCGGCGGCGCGGGGAATTCCGCCTGCGGGGAAGTCCTTAAGGGGCGCCCCAGCGTGGTTGACCAGGATGGCAAAGGAGAAGGAAGCCGAGCGTGTCCGCTTCGACGGCGACGCGAAGCTGCAGGCGTTCCTCGGGGCCGTGGCGTTCCTTCTCGCCGCGCTCTTCTGGGCGTTCATGGCGTTGCGGCTCGGCCTTGCGGCCTCGGCGTTTTGGCCGGTGGCCGCAGCCGCGTGCGCCCTCTCGGCGCTTGCCTTCTTCCTCGCGTGGAGGCTGCGGGCCAAAATGGAAGCTGAGGTGGCCTTCGGCCGCTGGGACGTCCGCCGCCTTTTCCTTGCCGGGCTCGTCCTGGGGCTGGGGCTCGGCGCGCTTCCCTACCTCATCCTCCGCTTCAAGCTGGAGGACCCCGACTTCATCCACCTGGCGTCGAAGCCGGAGAACCTGCCGCCGGCCTTCCGGTGAGGGCGCGCTACCGGACGACTGCCGCCGGCGCG
>JBGPNV010000003.1:0-32155 GCA_041487695.1 Thermoplasmata archaeon
CGAGGTCCAGCTGCGGGTGCGCGCGACGGGCCTCAACCGCCTCGACCTGTGGACCCTTGCCGGGATCCCGGGCGTCAATGTGCCGCTGCCGCACATCGGCGGCTCGGACATCGCGGGCGACCTGAGCGCCCTCGGCGAGGGCGTTCAAGGGTGGAAGCTCGGCGAGCGTGTGGTCGTGAACCCCTCGCTTTGGTGCGGCACGTGCGAGTTTTGCAAGCGCGGGGACGAGAACTACTGCCGGGAGTACGGGATCATCGGCGAGCACATCGACGGCGGCTTTTCGGAGTACTTCACGTGCCCCACGAAGCACCTCCTGCGGATGCCCAGGGACGCCGCCTACGAGGAGGCGGCCGCGGCCGCGCTCGTCTACCAGACGGCCTGGAGGGCGGTCGTGGTCCGCGGGGGGCTGCAGCCCAGCGAGTGGGTCCTCGGGACCGGCGCCTCGGGCGGCGTGTCGACGGCGGCAATCCAGATCGCGAAACTTGCCGGCGCGCGCCCGTGGATGAGCGCGAGCATGCGCGGGAGCGGGTAGAGGTCGATCGGGTCTTCCTCGGCGCCGAGGACCTCGAGCACCGCGCTCCACTTGAGCCCCTGCCGCGGGACCTTGAACGGGTGGATCTCGTGCCACATGTGGTCCTCGAAGGCCTTCGCGTCGCCTTCCTTGGCCTCGCCCTCGGCCACCTTCGCGCGCCAGGAGACGTACGCGGAAAGCAACCGCCAGATGCGCTGGTCTTGCGCCTCGACCCCGAGCTCGTCGAGGGGTTTGCGCGCCTCCTTGTAGAGGTCGCCTTCGAGGAGCTTGTCGACCCCTTCGAAGATCTCGCGCATCCCCGGCTCGAGGGTCCGCACGATCGTGATGAGCGTCTTGCGGTACTCCGCCTCGTCGCCGAGCATTCGGTAGAACTCCTCGTCGAACTCAAGCTGGATGGGCTTGGCGACCTCCGGGTCGAAGCGCTCCTTGCGCTCGAACTCCTCGCGGTACGCGCTCCGCCACGACTCGGCCTCGGCGCGGTGCCCCGCGAGAATCGCCAGGTGGGCGCGCAGTTTGTAGTAGGTGGGCCCGCGCTGCTCTTTCCAGTGCTCCATGATGAGGGGCTTTGCGAGCTCGAACATCTCGCGCGCGCCCTTGAAGTCGCCGGCAACCGTGAGGTGCACGCCGGCCTCCATCATGCACTCCATCGGGCGGAACGCCTCCCATTTCTCGTTGGGGGCGACGAGGAGGCGCGCCACGTCGGCCTCGCAAGAGGCCCAGCGGCCGAACGCCTCGAGGAAGAGCGCGTCGTCCTGCAGGTCAAGGGACTGGGACAGCGCGCGCTCGAACGCCGTCCTCGAAAGCTCGTAAGGGTCGGCCTTGCGGTCTTCGACGAGGCGCCTTGCCCGCTCGCCCTCGGCCATCGCTTCACCGACCGCCACGCGCCGCCACCCTGCGGCGCCCTCCGTGTCCTTGAGGCGCGTGCGCAGCTCCGCGAGGAACTCCGCGTCGTCGAGGGCCTCGCCGTGGCGCCCGTCCGTGCGCGCCTTCTCGAGTCGGGCTTTGGCCGCCGCCTCCGCCCGTCCGAGCGTTTCGCGGCCCCGCGCCTGGCGACCGGCAAGCGCCTCCAAGTCGAAAGCGCGCAGCGGGGAGGTCGTCCGCCGCCCCTCGATGAGCCGCGTGCCCGGGCTCGGATCGCGCGCGACGGCCTCGCCGTAGACGTCGGCCGCCCTTGCGAATTCCTTCACCTGCTCGAAGAGCAAGGCCGCCTTGATGAGGTGCTCCGTCGCGCCTTTCGCGTCGACCTCGGGCGCTCGGGCAAGCTCGAGGTTGATCTCGGCCGCACGGATTCCGCAGCGGTGCGCGGCCTCAAAGTTGCCGTTCTTGAGGTGCCCCAGCATGTCGATCTCCCAGTCGATGCTGGGGTTCTTGCGCGTGAGGTTGTAGGCGGCTTGGACGGGGTCGAAGCCGCGGTCGGTCGGGATCAGGGAGCCGTCCTCGGCCGACCCACAAAGCGGCACGTATAAAGCGGTTGGGACGGCCGCCATGGGCGCCTGGGGCCTTCCGGGTCGGCCCCCAGGGGATTTTTGGCTCCCCAGGAATATTGGAGAAGCTTTTAATCCAAGGCGGCCGGCTAGATGAGACCCGCTGGCTCGCCGGCCAGGGGGTTTTCTAACGGGACGCATCCTCGTCGTGGACGATGAGCCCTACATCCAGGAACTCTACGAGGCCATGCTCCCCATCGCCGGCCACACGATCGTCGACTCGGCCTACAACGGCCAAGAGGCGGTCGCGAAATTCGACGGCCTTGCCGCGAAGCCCGACATCGTCCTCATGGACCACCGGATGCCCGTAAAGAGCGGCCTCGAGGCTACGCGCGAGATCTTGGCACACGACCCGAGCGCGAAGGTGCTCGTAATCTCGGCCGACGCGAGCGTGCAGCCCCGCTGCTCACAGTTTGGGGCCGCCGGTTTCCTCGAGAAACCCTTCACGATGGACGCCCTCTTCAAGACAATCGAATTGACGATCCGCGCGCCGATCGTGCGCGTGGCCCCCTAAAAGCGCGTTTTTCGCGAACGGGCGGCCGCGGACGATTTTTCCGTGAATGGGCGGCCCTCCCAGCATACCTTTTTATTCGCACATCCTTCCTTTCCATCGCCACGCGTGCGAAACCAAGCGTGGGGTGGAGGTTTCGCGCTGGCACGGATCTTCGTTGTGGACGACGAGGTCTACCTCCAGGACCTCTACGCCGACCTGCTTGGCATCGTCGGGCACACGATTGTGGACACGGCCTTCAACGGCGAGGAAGCCGTCCTCAAGTTCGAGGCGATGGAGGAGAAGCCCGACCTCATCATCATGGACCACCGGATGCCGATCAAGAACGGCATGGAGGCGACGCGCGAAATCCTCGAGATCGAGCCCAAAGCGAAGATCCTCTTCATCTCGGCCGATGTGAGCCAAGAGGACAAAGTCCAGGCCATCGGTGCGGTGGGCTTCCTCGAGAAGCCCTTCCCGATGGACAAGCTCTTCCGGATCCTCGACGGCGTGCTGAACGGCGCGCAAGCGAAGGCGCCGGCTTAGGTCAGGGCCTCTCCTTTGGCGCGCGCGCGCGGGCGAATTGCAGCGTGTCGGCGAAGGTCGTAAATTCCGCCGGCGGGTCCATTTCGATGAGCGCGCGCTCGATGAGGGGCCACTCGTAGCCGAGCGCCTTGGGGTCGAAGGGCGCCTCGCGGCGCGCGAAGTACTCGGCAGCCGCCTCCGGGCGCTCGCCCCGGCCGTCGCGGTGGAACGCGAGCGAGCGGGCGTGCAGGGCCTCACGCAGGAGCGCGGGGTCGGACCCCGCGCGCTCGAGGAAGCCTACGGCCTCGTCGAGCGACTCGCGCGATGACCCCCAGGCGCCCGCCTTCGCGAGCGCCGCGGCGCGCTCGAGCGCTTCGGCCGCGCCCTCGAGGGCGGCGACCCGCAAGATCTCCACGACTTCAAGGTGGCGCTTGATGTCGCCCTTGCGCCTATAGAAGGCCTCGCGGAGGATGAGTTGGCGGACGCGCGCGGACGGGTGGTCTTCGTGGACGCCGGCGGCCTGGATGAGAGACTTGGCAAGCCCCGCGGCGTTCTTGAGGTGCGTCTCGGCGCGCTCGGGGTCGGCGTGGGGCCCTTTGAGGAGGAAGAGGGCGAAGGCCACTTCGTCGAGGGGGCGCCGATCGGCCTTGGAGTACTTGGGCGAGACCTCGTAGGCGCGCGCGAAGCACTCCTCGGCCGACGGCCAGTTGCCAAGATGCTGGAAGCGGCGGCCGGCCTCGAAGAGGAGGCGCACGCCGTCGGCGCGCTTCTCGACGGGGACGCTGCCTTCCATGAGGGCGAGAGCCGCATCGAGGAGCGCGCGGGCCGCGCGCCCGTACGTTTCGATGCACAGGGCATCGTCGCGCGTGCGCACTGCCTGCGTGATCGCGGCGTCGGCAAATTGGATGGCCCTTTCGGCCGCCTCGCCCGACGGGAGGTCGCGCGCTTCGCGCTTCACGAGCGCGAGGGCAAGGTCCACGGCACCCATGCGCGCCTGGCGCTCCCCGGGCTTGTTGCCCGCAAGGGCGCTCGCCTCCGCGAGCGCCTGGGCATCGTCGAAGGCGGCGGGAAGCTCGGCGCGCGTGACCTGGCGCTCGAATCGCCGCGTCACATCCAGGATGAATGCGTCGTTGACCGCGCGCGCATCGCCCTCTTTGGCCGCCGCGAGCAGGAGGACGGCGAGCTTCACGCGGTGGGCGCCGCGGGACGGCTGCATCAAGCGGGCTTTGGCAAAGGAGTCTTCGCCGAGGGCCACAGCGCGGGCGTAGGAGCCGGCGGCGCGGTCGAAACGGTGGGCGCCGACGAACGCGTCGCAGGCGCGAAGGAGCCGCTCCTTTTGTCGCGGGCGCTCGTCGTCGGAGGCCTCGAGCCACCGTTCGGCCGCCTCGGAGCCAAGCGCCCGGGCCTCGGCCTCCCGCCCGCAAGCGCGCCAGACGGCGGCGGCCCGCTCCAGGGCAAGCGCGCGGGGCGCGGCGACGTCGGCGTCCTCGTGGGACACGGCCCGGCGGGCCACCCGCTCGACGGTTTCTGCGGCCGCCTCGCGCTCGGAGGCCGGCGCCTCGCAGTCCTCGAGGATGCAGGCACGCGCGTACGCGGCAAGGAGCGCGGCCTCGACCTCGACGAGCGGTGCGCCGTCAGGGAGGGCCGTCTTTTCCGCAAGGGATAGGCAGGCGCGCCTCACCTCCCCGGGCACATCGAGGGTCATCCGGGGAACGGCGCGCGGGACTTCGGCCATCGTGTTTCCTCCAGGACGTTCCATTCAAACGGCGCCTGTCGGGAGGAAAGCGGCGGCGTCAAAGTCGACGGAGGGGAGGCGCACCGCTGAGGCCGCCGCCTGTTTGGACTGCACCATCCGGATCGCATCGAGGGCCGCCGTCGCGTCGCGGTCGAGCTGGGCGAGCCTCACGCCGCGGTGTCGGCTCCCGTACTTGCGGGTCTTGCGCAGCCCCCGGTCGAGCAGCGCCACGGCGCCCCGAAGGTTCCCCCGGTTGAAGTGCTCGCAGCCCACGGCGATCTGGATCAGCCCTTGGAGGAACTGCCGCTCGGCGGGCGGCTGGGCGTTCCAAACGTCCTCCCAGACCTCGTGGCAGTCGAAAAACTGCCCGGCGTTGAAGAGCTCGGCCCCTTCGGCCATGAGGCGGCGCTCCTCCGAGGCGTCCACGGTCGCAGGCGAGGGCCGCGGGCAAGATGAACGTGGCGGAAGGGGCTCACCCTCCCCCGCGTTTCGCGGGGGGCAGAACCGGGACAAAAGAGTTTATCCCTCGCCCGGGCAAACCGAGTTTCCGCGTTGGACAAGGGGTGGGACGCTGGCGGGCACGGACGCGACGGCGAAGAACTTCTGCCGCCACTGCGGAAGGCCCACGCTCTCGGCGACAGACCGGCTCAAGGTGGGGGGCGTGGACTACGAGGTGGTGTACTGCTCCGAGTGCGGCATCGCAAGCAGCGGGTTTAGGCTCGCGCGCGACGGCTCCCGCGAAGGTCCGGCCGACACCCTCTTGTTGCGGCGGCTCCACAAGCCCGAGAAGAAGTGAGATTGCGCCCTCGCGAAGTGACCTTCAAATAGGGCGCGCCCGGTGCTGCGCGTGCGCCGCCTTTCCCACGCCGCGGTGGCTCAGCCCGGCGGAGCGAGGGACTCATAGGGCGTGTGGGGCGACCTGCGCGCCGGAGAGATCCCTAGGTCGAGGGTTCAAATCCCTCCCGCGGCACCTCGCGCTTTCTTGAGGCCACGTCCCGCTCACGCGACTGCGGGGAAAGTCTGCCGACCTTGAGAGAGGGTGGGACGACAACTTTTAACCGCGGCGCGCCCTCGACGAACCGATGGTAGGAGCGCGCGGGGCCGCAAGGAGCCGGGAAGCAAACGCACCGTTGGCCGGCCGCGTCGCGCTCGTCACGGGGGCCGCCCGCGGGCTCGGGGCGGACGTGGTCCGGCGCCTCCACGCCGAGGGTGCCTCGGTCGCCTTTTCCTACCTGAGCTCGAAGGCCCCCGCCGAGGCGCTGCTCAAGGAGCTCGGGGGGACGAAGCGCGCGCTCGCCGTGCGCGCGGATGTCTCGCGGGAGGCCGACACGCGCAGGCTTGTGGCGGCAGTCCTCGCGGAGTACGGGCGCCTTGACTTCCTGGTCAACAATGCCTCCTACTCGAACGACGCGCTGTGGAATGCGCCGTTCGAGCGGGTCGAGAGCAGGCAATTCGCGCGGGTCCTCGAGGTCGACGTGGTCGGAACGTTCAACATGTGCAAGCACGCGGCCGGCCCGATGCGCAAGCAAAAATTCGGCCGGATCGTGAACTTCTCGAGCGCGGCCTCGCTTGCCGGGGACGAGACGATGGTCGCGTACAGCCCGGCGAAGGTGGCCGTCGTGGGGCTCACGCGTAGCCTTGCCCGTGCGCTTGCCCGCGACGGGATCACCGTGAACGCCGTGGCGCCTGGCTCGATCGACACGGGCTGGATCGAACGGTGGGGGCTCACGAAAAAGGAAATTGCCGAGACGATCGCGGAGATCCCGATGGGGCGCATCGGCACGCCCGCCGAGGTCGTGGAGGCGGTCATGTTCCTGCTTTCCGAGAGCGCCGGGTTCATCACGGGCCAGACCTTGCCGGTCGACGGGGGCGTGACCGTTGGGTAGCCCGCCGTCTCGCGCGCCACCGGCGGCGGTCGTGATGCTGTCGGGCGGGCTCGATTCGGCCGTCGCCCTTTTCTGGGCCCGGGCCGAAGGCTACACGCTCCTGCCGCTCTCGATCGAGTTTGCCGGCCGGCCCGCGCGCGAGCTCGAGGCGGCGGCCGCAGTCGCGCGCGCGGCGGGCGCAGGGCCCCTTGCGAAAATGCCGCTGCCCTTCGTGCGCCTCGCGCACGAGCTGCCGTCGTACAAGACCCCGAAGCGGCCCGTCCCCTACGGCTACATCCCGCTGCGCAACCTCCTGTTCTACACGCTTGCGGCGTACCATGCCGACGCAAACGGCGCGCGGTTCGTCGTGGGCGGGCACCTGCTCGAGGACGCGCAGGACTTCCCCGACGCCTCGCCGAAGTACTTCGCAGAAATGAACGACCTCATCGCGCGGTCGACGAACGGCTGGGGCCTGGCCGGCTCCCCCGAGGTGCAGCTGCCGTTCTCGGGGCTGAAGAAGGAGGAAGTCGTCGCGATCGGGCTCAAGCTCGCCGTCCCCTTCGAACTCACATGGTCGTGCTGGGTCGACGGCGATGCGCCCTGCGGCGCGTGCGCGTCTTGCAAGGACCGCCGCGAGGCCTTCGAAAAGGCCGGGATCAGCGACCCGGCGGCGGCTCGGCCGTAGGCACGGCAGGGGCCGCTTCCGCTCCTGTTTGGGCCTCCCCGTCGTCGGGAGAGTCCCTCCCGTCGCCGTCCTCGCCCTCACCGTCCTCGCTGGGGGGCGGCACGCGGAGCCCCGCACGGACAAAGAAAAACCAGCCGAGCGCCAAGCCCGCGGTGGCGGGGAAGATGAAGAGGAGGATGCTCGTGTCGGGGGGCGGGGCGTTGAGGACGAAACTGTACGTCAGGAAGACGCTGAAGTTGTAGGGGTTCTCGAAGTAGATCATGTAGCTTGCAGCCTCTGGCACAGTCCAGTTGTCCCGAAGGCCGGACACGGTCCTGTTGTAGTAGACCTTGTACCCGGTGAGCCCCGCGTGCGTGTGGATCTCGAAGAGGATGGGGGCGCCCGTCCCGTTGTTGACGGCAAATTCGACGCGGAGGGTGTCGCCGACGGAGGGCGGCAGCCCGATCTGGTCGAGGTAGGCATGCAGCGTATAGTTCGGGGAACCCCAGGGCGCGAGCGTCTGGTTCCCCGATTGGTAGAGGGGGGCCGAGCCGGCAAGGTGGGCGCTTGCCGGGCCCGCGGCGGAAAGGCTCAACAGCAGGGCAATGGCGGCAAGGATGGCCCGGCAGGCATGGGGGGTTCGCACGCCCTTCACACTCCCCGCAACGTGACACCAAACGAGAAGGTGAGCGGGTCGCCGCTCAGCATGAGGACGGTGCCGTCGAGTCGCCACGTCCCGGGCTGCGAGAGGGCCGGAGTGTCCGTGAAGAAGTGGTTGCCGTGGGGCCCGTCGAACGCGACGGGGTTCGGAGGAAGCGTGCTGTTTTGCAACGTGAAGCGCACCGAAAGATTCGTCGCGCCGTCGAACTCGGCGCCCGTCGAGGCGTTCCAGAGGGTGATCTGAAGGCTGTACACTTGGGGGACGGACGGTGTGGGGTCGCACGTGAGGTCGAAGCGGACGGCGCCCTGGGTTTGGTGCAGCACAAAGGGTTCGGGGGCCGCGGGGGGCGGGGCGGCCGCTGGCGAAAGGGCCGTGAGCAGGCCCGCCAGGACGAGGATGCAGGCGCCGAGCAGGACCTCGAAGCGCACGCGCGCGAGGATGTGTCGCACGGCCGGCGCGCGCTTCGAAGGCCGTTCGAGCTTGGGGACATGGCGGAAGTGGTTCCAGGCGCCGAGGGCCGCAAGCGGGACGAAGAGCAGGGCCTTCAGGAGGACGACGTTGCCAAAGGCCGTCGAGAAGAGGCGGTCGACGGACTTGACCTCGAGGACCGCGAGGGTGAGCCCCGCGAGGAGCGCGAGGACGACAGAGCCGGTCGCCAACTTCGAGAACCGTTCGAGGGCCGGGGCCGCAACCTCGGCCGTGTGGGGGGCGTTCAAGGCGGCGCGCACCACGGCAAGGGCGAAGAGGCCGCCCACCCAGGTCGTGACGGCGCTCAGGTGCGCCGCGTCGAGGAGGGCCCCCCAAGCGCGCAGGTTCGCGTCGGCGGCCGCATGGCTTGCAGCGCTCGTGGATGCCACGGCGCCAAGTGCGGCAGCAAGAGCGGAAAGGAGGAGGGGGTCCAGGGCGCGGGCGGGCAGGATGGGGCGGCGGCGGGCAAGGAGGAGCAGCGCCGCGGCGCCGCCCCCGAAGGCCATGCGCGCAAGCAGCGAGAGATTGAACGGGGTCATGAGCGAGACCGTGGCACCATCGGCGGCCGCCGCGCCGACCGAATACGCGAGCCAAGAGAGCGTCACCGCGACAAAGGCGCCTGCGTTCCCGCCGGCCCAAAGGAGGAGGAAGCGCAACGTGACAAGGCTGCGCGCCCGGCTTTCCTCGTCGCCGCGGCGCGCGGCGGGGGCCCAGACGAGGGCGGCAAGTGCCGCGCCGCCGACGGCGAGCGCAAGAGTGAAGTAGGCCGCGATGCGCAAGGCGACCTGCGCCGGCGCGGGCGTGTCGGACTCCGACGGCCCGCCGGCCTGGAGTGTGCCGTTGATGCTGCCGTTGGCGTCGGGGATGGCGAAGGAAAAGGACCCGGCGTTGTAGTGGCCGTCGACCGCGGAAGTCCCCGACCAAACCACGGTGTAGACGCCCGGGCTCAAAGGGCCGAGGTCCGTCTGGATCACGCGAGCGTCCGCCGACGAGACCCGAGTGCCGTTCGCGTCGTGGCGCGTGCCCGTGCTGTCCGTGACGCGGATGCTCGCGCTGCCCTGCGCGACGTCCTCCGTGAGCGAGACCGAGACGTTGAGGGGAGCCTGATCAAGGATCTGGTTGGGCCTTGGCGCCGAGGTAACAAAGAGCGCGTGGCCCATCGCCGGCGCGGCAAGGGCGAGCAAAACGACCGCGAGGCCCAAGGCCGCGACCGGTGCTTGCCTTCCCATGATCCTCATCCGCTCTTCGGAGGCGTGCGCCTGCCCCTCATCGCGAGGCCCGCGCCCGCGGCCCCCGCGAGGATGCCGACAACCGCCAGCAGCTCCGCGAGGGTGGCCGTGGATTTGAGGGATTCGTTGTCTGCCCGCAGTTGGGCGACCTGCGCGGCGAGGGCCCCGCTGCTGCTGTTCGCCTCGAGGGCGCCGACGCGCGCCCCGAGCGTCGCTACCGACCCTGCGGCGGCCGCGATCGACGCTTCGAGCGCCGGGGCCGAAGGCGCCGGCAGGGGGAACCCGAGGTCCTCGCGGGCCACCGCGTCCTCCAAGGTCGCAGTCACGTTGATGGCCGTGCCGTTCAGCGTCCCGGTGATGCGGACGCTGTAGGGGCCCGCCTGCGTGGGGATGAAGTCGAAGGTGTACCAGCCGGGCCGGTCTTCCTGGGGCGCGAGCGCCATGGGCCTCGAGTGCGAGCCAAAGATCAGGAGCGCGCTGAGGTCCAATTGCGCGCCCTCGACGGGGGCCGAGGAGTTGTTCGCAATGTCCCTAGTGTTCACGTTGAAGTCGAGCCCGTTCATCTCGTCCACGACCGCGGGCTCGGAGGTCCACCCCACGACCAGGTCATAGGGGTCGGCCGGGTAGTGCTCGTGGGCCGCGGCGGGAAGAGCGGCCATTGCGAGGGCGGCAAGCGCGGTCAGCGATAGGCTTGCAACGGTAAGGGACACCCGCGAGGCGTGCATGGGTTCGCGTGAACTCGGGCGTCATAACGCGTTTGTGGCACAATCCTAAACCGCCTTGCCCCCAAGTGAGCGCAAGGCTTAAGGCGCGCGCCGGGCAGGGGAGAGGGAGGACTCCGCGTGACCATGCACCTCATGTTGGAGGTCTTCGCGGCGGCCTTCGCCCTCGTCCCCCTGACGGCCCTTTTCATGGGCTGGCGCCGGACGGGCTCTGCCCGCCTCGCCCTCGCGATGGCGGCTTTTGCCGTGCTCGAAGTCCGGCTCGTCGCGATGATCCTTGTCCACACCGTCGTATGGGTTGACCACCCAACCGAAGAATTGATTGAGTTTGGCGGTGACCTCGCGGTGATCGCGGCCTTTGCCGCCGCGTTCCTGAAAGACGGGAGGCTGCTCCGTGAGCGTGCTCGTGTCAAACCCGCGTGAGCGGCTCCGCGCGCTCGTCGCGCGCGAGCCGGGGCTCCACCTTCGCGAGATCCCCCGGCGGGCCGAGCTCTCGCTCTCCGCCGTGCGCTACCACCTCCAGGGGCTCGCGGCCGAGGGCGCCGTCGTCGGCGAGCGCGCGAGCGGCTATGTGCGCTACTTCCCGTCGTCGGCGTTCTCGAAGGCCGAGCGCGCGGTGCTCGCCGCCGCGCGCGTGAAAGGGCAGCGCCTCGTGCTTGAGGCCCTGTTTGCCAAGGGCCCCCTTATGTTCGAAGGCCTCCGCAGCTGCACGGGGCTCTCGAAGGGCTCACTCCATTGGCATCTGAGGAGGCTCGCCGCAGGCGGGGCGGTCGAAGTCGGCGAGGCCGGCCGGGTCTCGCTTGTCAATCGGGCTGCCGTCGAGATGGCCCTTGCAATCACGCGCCCCTCGGCGGCCGACACCGTCGCCGACGCAGCGGTCGAGATCTTCGACCCGAAAGCCTAGCGCCTCCTCCAGGGGGAAGGGTTGCCATGAAAGCGTTCTGGGGGTTGGGCCTCCTCGCGGCCTTCGGCGCGCTTTGCCTTTTTGCCGCGCCGGCCAGCGCGACGCATTGGACGGGGTCCGGGACGCTTGCGCCGCTCGCGGCCTTCTCGGGCGAAACGGTGCACTTTGCCTTTGTGCTCAACAACTCCGCCAACGAGACCCTCTCCGTGATCGGTGCGACGATGGTCGCCTGCTGGCACGGGTCGGGCCCCGGGTCCGACCTCAAGGCCGACGACGGCACGAACCTGACGGTACCCGCCTCATCGAGCACGCGCATCGAAGCCGACGTCGGCGTGCCGCCCCTTGCCCCGGGCCTTTGCCACACGACCGTGGTCGTCCACGCGCAGGCGGCGTCGGACCCCTCGCCCGGGTACGGCGACTACCACTTCGACGTGAACTACTCGACACGCCCGGCGGTCACCCTCGCCCTCAACGCGTCCCCTCTCGAGGGCGCGCCGGGGCTCAACGTCACCTTCGCGGCCACGGTGGGTGGGGGCCAGAGCCCCTACAACCTCACGTGGCAGTTCGGGGACGGGACGATGGGCTCGGGGGCCTCCGTCGTCCACCTCTACGCCCGGGTCGGCCGGTTCAACGCCACCGCGGTGGCAGAAGACGCGCGGGGGTCGCGGCAGTCCCGAAGCGTCGAGGTCTGGGTCTTTTCGGGCCTCTCCGTGACAGCCAGCGCGATCCCCACGGTCGGGCAGGCCCCGCTCACGGTCGCGTTTGTGGGCAATGCCGGCGGGGCCTACGGGGCGCTCGGCATTGGCTGGCAGTTCGGGGACGGGGTGAACGGCACGGGGTTCCGCCCCTCCCACGTCTTCCTCCAACCTGGCTCGTACACCGTCCGATTCTGGGCCGTCGATGAGGCGGGCGCCGAGGCCAACGCCACGGTCGTCGTGCACGTGCTCACGCCGATGAACGTGACGATCGCGGTAACGCCAGGTGCCGACGGTTCGACCTTCACGTTCGCCGCCACGGTGGTCGGCGGCGGCGCGAACCTCTCCTTCCACTGGTCCTTCAGCGACGGGGGATTCGCCTCGGGCGCGGAGGTGAGCCACCGGTTCGCCGCGAGCGGGGGCTTCCGCGTCTCCGTCCATGTCATCGACAGTGCTTCGGGGGGCTTTGCGACGGCGAACGCGACGGGCAACGCGAATGGATCGCCCGCGGCGCCCCCGAGTCCGCGCTCACCGGGCTTCGATGGGCTCGGCGCGGCCGCCGCGCTTTCGGCGGCCGGGCTTTTCGTCGCCCTTCGGGGCCGCGCCGCGGCGCGCCGGTGACGCCGACGAGGGCTTTCGCTCACCCCCCGCTTCGAGCCTTATATGCCGGCCGCGCTAGGGTGGGTTGGCGGGGTCATGAAGTATAGGCGAGCCCTCAGCGGGGCGCCTCGAAGCGCCGCTCGAGCTCCGCGCGCTCCTTCAGCACCGCCGCAAGCGGCGTTGTTCCAAGGCCCTGGTTGATGCGCGTCATGAAGGCGCGTTGCGCCTCCAGCAGCCCCTTCTCCCGTGCACCTTGCCCGGCCCCTGACCTAGCAAGCTCCCTCGCGCGCCTTGAAAGGACGAGGCAGAGGGCGTCGAAAACCGCGGCCTCGAGCGGTCCCATCTCGATGGCCCACACCTCCTCGCCGCCTGCGAGAGAGGCGGCCGGCGTGAGCCCCCGCTCACGCATCGCACGGTCGAGCTCGGCCCACCATGCATCGACGTCGCGGGCAAGCGCCTCGTCTTCGCGGCCGCCCGCAAGGGCGCGCGCGGCGAGCCGCTCGGCGCCCTCGAGCCTCTGGAGGTAGAGGGCCTCCATCGCGCATGCGGCGCGGATCGGCTCGATCTCGTGGACGCGGTGCCGCCTTGCGACGAACTCCATGAAAAGCGCGAGCGAACGCGGCGTCAACCGCGTGACGGGCCCCGCGAAGGGCCCCTGCGTGATGCTGTAGTCGAAAAGGAACACCCACAGGTCGCGCTCCGCGGCGTCCTCGGGCATCTTCGGATAGGTGTTGGCGAGGAACTCCACAAACAGGTACGCGTTGTCCGCATGGAGGTGCGCCTCGGTCTTGTCCATCCGGCCGCCGGCGTCGAGGGCGCTCGCGAAGGCCTCGACCTCTCGGGCCGCCGCGAGGTGAACGGTGTCGAAGGGGTCTTCGGGCTGCACGGGCAAGGTCACCTCGTCCCCAAGCCAAAAAGGGTGGCCGACGGGGGCGCCCTCCCGAGGGGGCGAAGTGTCTTTAAGCGGCGCCCCGCGTTTTCCGCTCGGCCCCAAGCAGGCGTAGTCTAGCTGGTCAGGACTTCGGCCTTCCAAGCCGATGACCCGGGTTCGAATCCCGGCGCCTGCATACTTTTCACTTCTGGCTCTAGCGGTCATGAGCGGGGGATTGAAAGCGCTCCGTTGTCCCCTTTCGCCTGCCCCCCGAGGAGGGGGGCGGGCTCTTTCCGTCCCCCGTCTTCCCCAATGACCAAACTCAAATACCGCAGTGGAGGAGATGTCCCCCGCATGGAGAATAAGCCCGCAGCGCCCGCTGATCAGCCCGCGTCCGTCGCGAGCGTCCTGCTTTTGCCCCTTCTAGCTACCGGGGCTGCTGGTTTCGAGATGGCCCTCGCATTTCTGTACGTTTACATTGATCCCTTCCCAAATATCATGCTCGGGTTTCTGTTTGCAACGTTTCCCCTCGTCGCGGGCATGGCAATCTACCGACCTACCTTGGCTCGCCCGGAACCCAAGGGGGCGGCCGCCCAGACGTTCGGTGGCCGCGCCAGGTGGTTGGGGATGATTACCGTAGCGTCCTGGGGAATGGGTGTCCTCGTAATCTCAAGCCCCAAGGTTCACCTTTCGGTCCCGATGGCCATATGGACCGGCCTGTTCGGCTCGATGGGGATCGGCGTCGGTTGGGCCCTTCGCCCGACTCAAGTGACCTTCACGGCTGATGCCGCGGAACTGCGACTCAATGGCCGCATTGAGTGGCGGGTTCCATGGAGCGATGTCACAGAAATCCGCCGCGGGGGGTCGATCGTCCTGGGCCCGAAGGGCGTACCCGCTTCCCAACCTTGGATACTTCTCGTTAGAACCGGCGGGGATTCCGTGTCGATAGAGTGCGACCGGTTGCCGCCATCCGTGTTCAACTGGATCGAGGAGTTCTTGAAGGCCGAAGCGGGGCGCCGCGGAAATGTGCGTTGGACCAGCTCTGTGCGTCCTGCGCAATCTTGATACCTCGCCTTGGGTTCCCGAGAGCCCGCTCGAAGGTGCCGAAGACTTGAACGTCGCGGCCCTGCGCACCCCTTTCGAATGGACAGGAAGAGGGCTGCTCGCCCCCCCACCCTGGCTGCTCCTCGCAAGCCCTGGCTTTTGCACCGCGCCCTGTTGTCCCTTTTGCCCGCCCCTCGTCAGCAATGACCGATGGCCCCCTCCCATGAGTGGGTTTCATAACCGGGTCCGGCCTCGTCGTCCCGATGAGCAAGCGCTCGGTGCTCCCCCTCGGCAAGTGGACGGTCTCGGTCGATGTCGAGGCCACAAGAGCAATCTACGCCAACGAGAAGGCCGGCGCCGACGTGTGCGTCTGCGGCATGTGCAAGAGTTACGGCTCAGTGCGAGCCGTGGCTATTCCGGCGAGGGGGCGAGCGATGCTCGAGGTCCTCGGGATTGACCCTTCGAAGGAGGAGGAGATCGTCTGGGGCTACCCGGCCGAGGACGGTTACCGCTTCTTCGAAGGGTGGTTCCACTTTGTGGGCGAGGTGGTGTCGGGCGGCCCGGCGTTCAACGAGAAGGCAGAGCCGCAGCATTGGTGGGATCAGATCACGGGGCGCTTTGGAATCGGAGTCTCGGCAGGGCGAGGTCTGCCGTGCTTTGAGGCGTTTCGAAAGGGCCATTCGGAGGCCGTTGAGTTCCGGGTGGAGGTTGCAGAGGCGACGCCGGGTTTCAGGAAGCTGAGGGCCCCGGAGTTTGAGGAGTTGGAGCCACCGGCGCCGTGAGAACCGCTCCGACGTAGGAGTCGACGCCGGCTCCCTGACCGAGTGGACAGAAAGAAGGCTGCTCGCCCCCCCACCCTGGCTGCTCCTCGCAAGCCCCGACTCTTGCACCGCGCCCTGTCGTCCCTTTTGCCCGCCCTCACTTCTGCCCGCCGCCACCCGGGGCGTCGGGCGCCCTCCCATTATTTATCTGAGGGCGCCTACAACGAGCGGAGGAGCATCATGGCGGCGCCCGCTTCACGGAAGACCCATCGGGCGGGGGGCAGGCGTCCACGATCTGCCTCGGCGCGCGGGCGGCTCCCCGGACTCGTGGTCTTTGACGTGGCCAAGTACGGCGGCAAATGGGTCGCGACGCGACGCGGCCAAATCGTGGCGGCGGCCGACGACTTCGCCGCTATTCGCAGGGCCGTCCGTGAACTCGGCCTCGAGGACGACGCGATCCTCACACGAATCCCCGAAACGGGGGAGTACGCCTATTGACGACTCCACGCGACCGGGTCTCGTTCGGGTTCCACGCGTTCCCCTTCTACGGAATGGCGAGGCCGGAACGGCCCCTCTACTCGGTTCCGCTCTTGCCCATCCGGGTTCGTCCCCCCGGCGGGCCGTGGTCGAACCCGCTGAATGCCGTAATGGACACGGGGTCAACGCACTCCTACCTTCCCGGCGACATGGCCGGGGAACTGGGGCTTGCCCCTGAAGGAACGGAGGTCGAGCGCAAAGGCTCCGGGGCCACATTTGCGGCGCAAGCCGCGCGTTGTGACCTTGCGATTGTCGATGCGGGGTTTCCGACCGTCACCTGCTGGGAACTGTCCGATTTCGAACTATGGGTTCCGACGAAGCGGGCGTCATTGGAAGTGCCGCTTCTCGGTTGGGACCTGCTGCACCTCTTCGACCTCTCGCTCAGCAGCCACGAGGACCTCATCCGGATGCGGCTCGCCCCCGCGCCGGCGGCCAGCAGGCGATGACTTCCCGAGGCCTTGAGGGCCCCGGATCGACGTATTATGGCGAGCGGTTTGAGCTTGTGAAATGCCTCGTTGCGTGGGCGGATTCGCGTCGTGGGCGGATGAAGCGGGAGCGGACGGGACGGTGTCCTGGGTCGCGACCGCTGGCTCGACGGTCAATTTGGGGGTTCTTGCACGTGGCCCTGTTGTCCCCATTGCCTGCCCCCGATTGAGGCACAGGGGTGGGCACGCTCCCGTCAATTTGTGACGGTCAACGTCGCCACAGTTCAAACCACGAGAATTGGCGGCCGCGCGCCGCCTGCGCCCCAGAAGGGCGGATCAACAGCTGCGACGACTACGATGACCCGGGTTCGAATCCCGGCGCCTGCATCCCTCTCCTAACGGGCTGCCCATTCAATCAGCCGACCTTTGCTCGGGCCCTGCTGTCCCGTTTGCCCCCCCCCCGAGCGCGCAGAACGCGCCTCCCGCGCACCGTGACGCCAGCACCCGCCACGAGTTGCAGCCAAGGATGATATGTGAGTTCACATATCCCTCACCCATGCCCAACCTGACCCTCGCGCTCGACGCGGAGACCGCCAAATGGGTGAAAGCGCACCCGGAGATCGGGTGGAGCGAGGTGGCGCGTCAGGCCATCCGCCGCCGGATCCGCGAGCTCCACGCGCTCGACGCCGCCTTTGCCGAGTCGCAGCTCAACGAGGCCGACATCGAGCGGCTCACGCGGAAGGCCAAGGAACGCCTGCTGCGGGAAGTCGGTCGCGCATGACGGCAAGCCGCCCGCGGCTCGACGGGCCGGTCGTGGTCGACGCGAACATCCTTTTCGGCGCGCTGCTGCGGGACGGCACGACGCGGCACCTCTTGCTCTACGGCGGCCTCCAACTCCATACGCCCGCCCATGTGTGGGGAGAGTTCGAGCGCAACCGCGAGTATTTGCTCAAGAAGAGCGGGGCTACGGAGGCCGCGCTCGGTCTCTTGCTCGACGCGCTCCGAGATCGGATGGCCGATGTGCCCCTGCCATTGATCCGCGAACGGATGGAGGAGGCGGCCAAGAGCGTGGGCCCGCGGGGGACTCTGGACGCGCCGTATGTGGCTGCGGCTATGGCGCTTGGGGCCACGTTGTGGACCCAAGACAAGGAACTGAAGCGACACGCCCCGGTGCCCGTCGTGAACACGGCGGATGTGGTGGCCGCGCTCGGGCTGCCGTGAGGTTCGTGAGCAGGGCGCCTCCGGGAGCGGCTCTGCAAGGGCCGCCCGGTCCCCTACCGCCTGGACAGGAAGGAATTTGATAGCCCCTGCGCCCTGGCTGCTCCTTGCAAGCCCTGGCTTTTGCACCCTCGCCCCGTTGTCCCTTCTGCCCGCCCTCCGCAATGGGGGCGGGCGCCACGCTGGTGCCCGGCAACGGCTTCAGCGTCGGGGCGACCATGCCCGCGAAAGGCGGGCCGTCGCACGATCAACTCAATGGCCGCTTGGGCCCTTGCGCCGGGGCACGAGCCATCCCACCTTAATCAGCCATGCCTTGAGCGCGAGGCGCGCCTGCCACCCATATTCTTCGGGGAGTAGATCCGAAACCCGCAGGGCGTGCATGCGCAGAAGGTCCCGTCCCACCAAACGCTCGGCGAGTGCGATACTCACCTCGCTGCGACGGGCGTGCAGCAAGACCGCCACATCGGTAAGGTCCATTTCGCGCCCGGCCCTGAGCTTGAGGCGAAGGAGGTCCTCAAGGGATGCTACCGAGACCGGAACCTTGGCATACACGAGCTTGCGGGCCCGGTGCATGAGATCCTCATCAACCGGCACATCCCCGATTCGCGATGTGTAGGCGTCGACCTCGCCGACCGCGGGCGACTTGAACGTGTGCTTGGCCAGGTGCGTTTCGCGGTGGGAGAAGCCGGCTCTCAGCAAGGCAGCCTTGAGGGTCGGGAAATCCCGCTCTCGCGTGACGACATCGATGTCGTGGGTCGTTCGGTAAGCCACATAGGACTCGACCGCAACACCTCCGATGAAGACCGCGCGGTCGGCGAGGTGCTCCTCGATGAGCCGCACAATGGCTGCTACGTCCACGGCGCGGCCTCCTCTAGCACCTTGAGCATCGCGTGACCGTCGATCCTCATCCCCGGCCGCCGGCTCTCAGGGAATTCGACAAACACGCGAGCCGCATCAAGACCGTGCCGGCCCCCCATCCGCGCCGAGTCCTCGACGAGGCGGCTCAAGGACACCAAGCACAGGCCTTGCGTGACCTGCGAGTTGGAAAGAACATCGTCGGGAGCGCGAAGGAGTACGAGGTTCGCGCGCTCACCGTCCTCAGGAGGGACCGCGCCTTTGGCCCGCAGGGCGCGGCGCCAAAGCGCGATCGGCCGGACGTACACCCAAACGGCCGCGGGCGTTTGGTACTTGGTGAGAACCCAGGCCGCCACGTCAAGCGTTGCTGCATAGGGAAGCTCCTTCCGCGCGGCTACGGCCTTGACCGCATCGGTGGCATCGGCCACCCCGCGCCCGCACCGCAGGTACACGGGCTCCGCAAATGGATCAAGGACGCGCTCCAGGGCCTCGCGCGTGACAGCCGATGGGACTTGAAGCCCGTTTTCAATGAAACTCAGAGAGGTGCGCGAAATCCCCGATGCCGCCGAGAGATCCGCCTGAGAGAGCGCCAGGTTTCGGCGTCGATTACGCAGGTCTAACATGATGTTAAGTAGGATTAACATGGTCAAGAACGTTGCGTCCAACGGCACTACCGGGTCGCCGCCTTCGGCGACACGTACGTCCTCGGGGTCCTCGGGAGAGATGGGCCTGCGGTTCGACTTTCGGCAATTCCGCCGCGCCTTCGGGCAAAACGCCTTGGATCGCGGCCCACGGCTCGATTCCGTGTCGGTGGCCCTCGGCCACCACAGCACCAAAACCACGGAGGCCTACTACGCGCGGATACGGACCAAGGACGCCTTCAGGGACCTCGAACGAGTTTGGGTTACCCCCTCGGTGCAAAAACCCGCTGATTGACGCTAGAGCCAGCGGCGCCGCCTTCAAGGGCCGGCGCCTGCAGTTCTCTTCATCACGCGGACAGGTCCCCCCGCGACCGCATGGCCCGCGGAAGCCCCTTGAACTCGCGGGACGGTTCGCGCCCGAGGCCGCTTGGTGGAAAACGGGAAGCTACGGCGGGCTCTTCGGCCGTGAAACCTGGAAGGAGGCGACGAGGGTCAAGACGACCGTCGCCTCGGCTAAGCCCACACCCGGGAGGAATCGGCCCCCGGCGGCGCCCGGCGGGGGCCGGAAGTTGCGGTCGACATAGTCGATGCGGTCGGCGGCGCTCCCTCCATCGTAGAGGTTCCGAGACACCTGCGCCTGGGCCGTCCATCCGCCCGAGATGTCGGAGAAAAGGGACCGGGGAATTGCCATGGTAAGCGTGTCCCCGTGGACCGTCCAGTTGACAACACCCTGGCCCTCGCGGTGCTCCATCTCGGCGCTCCCGTTAGAATAGTAGAGTCGGAGGACAAACGACGCGTTGGGGTGGGAAATGAGGGCGTCGTAGCTCACCCCGGGGTCGCTCTGCGCGATTGCCCCCTTCACCTGAAGCTCGACCACAATCTGGTCAGCGACGTTGCACGTCCTGAGGTCGACCACGTCGAGTTCCTCGAAGCCCGAGACTTGGGCCGGCGGCGAGGTCTGCTGAACATCGCCCGCGGGGTCAAGCAGGCGGTACTCGTAGGCTGAGCCGCACGAAGGGGCCGGCGCTGCGTCGCCGGAGGGGGCGGAAGCAAGGAGCGCGAGCAGCCCGACGCCAAGGACCCAAGGAGGAAACCTTTTCGTCAACGGGAGGCCGATGGCAGGCAAGGCGCGGACGGCTCTTCAACTTTGGCGGGAGGCCTTTCATTGACTTCACCCGAGCGCTTTGGCAAGCGACGTCGCCCGTGCCCGGTTTGCACCCTGCGACCCCCCGAGGTGCAACCATGACCATCCAGGTCGCGCTGCGCCCCGTCGCCGACAGCGACCTCCCCTTCCTCTTCGCCAACCAACAGGACCCGGTGGCCACCGCGATGGCCGCCTTCCCCACCAGGGACAGGGAGGCGTTTTGGGCGCACTTGAGCAAGATCCGCGCCGACAAAGCCGTCACGCTGAGGACGGTCCTCGTCGGCAGCGAGGTCGCGGGGACGATCAACAGCTGGCCCCAAGACGGCCGGGCGATGGTCGGTTACTGGATCGGACGGGCCTTCTGGGGCCGGGGCGTGGCCACCGAGGCGCTGCGGCTGCTTCTCCGCGAGGTGAAGGAGCGCCCTCTTTACGCGCACGTGGCCAAGCAAAACGTTGGCTCGGTCCGCGTGCTCGAGAAGTGCGGCTTCAAGATAGTGGGCGAGGAGAAGGATGTCTCGGTCGGCGGCGGCCCGCCGGCCGACGAGTGGGTCATGCGCTTGGACGGGCCCTGAGCGGGCGTCACTGCGGCTTCTCCGGCGGCGCCGCCGATTCTTCGGCCGGCGGCTCGCCCCCGCCCTTTCCGTCCGCGAATTTCTCGAAGAGCTGCGTGTACTCCTTCTCCTCGTTCATCGTGCCCTTGTAGAACCGCCCGAACTGGTCCTCGTACGCCTCCTTGCGCGGCGGCCCCCGCCGCCTCCACCACAGCGCGAGCAGCGCCGAAACGACGACGGCCGCCGCAAGCGAGGCGAGCGCGAGCGGCTCCTCGATCGCGTTGGGCGCCGTCACCGGTCGCTCCTGGACCTCGAGCGTGATGTTCCGGTAGGCAACATTGCCCGAGCCGTCGTCGCCGCGCAGCGAGACGGCGTAAAGTCCCGCGGAGGGGAACGCCAGGTGCAGGGCGCGGCCCGGGATCCACCCCGTCGCGAGGCCCGGGCCGGTGATGTTCCAAGCCAAGAGGAGGACCCCAGCCTCGGGGTCGCTCGAATTCCCCGCGTCGAGTTCGATCGTCGCATTCGGGTAGAACTCGCCGGAAAACGTGAGCTCGAGCGTCGGGGGCGCGTTCGTGGCCGGCTGCGACCGTGAAGCGAAAACGCGGAAGGTCGCGGGCAGGTCGCCTGGCGTGCCCTCGACGCGCGCAACGTTCGACGGCCCACTGAGCGCCGTCACGAGGGCGAGCCACGCCCCCCCCTCGAGGCGGTGGAGCCGCGCGGCGGAGCCGTTCACGCCGGCCGCCGGCAGGAACGCGACTTCGAGGGTGTAGTTCGACGCGCCAAGCGCGCTGCCGTTTACGAGGTAGGCGGGGGAGACGGGCACGAGGCCCGCCGGGTCGGCCGGGAAGGGACCCGGCGCCGGGTTTATCGTGAAATTCCCTGGCCTGAGGAGGGAAAGAGCGAGCCGCGCGCCTGCATCGGGCGAAAGCGCGCTGGTGTTTTGCCACACATCGGGCCCCGTGAGAGTGGGTGTCAGATTTGTGAAGCGCCCGTCGTCGGCAAGGACGTAAAAAGCGTGGCGGCCCGCGGACGGCGAGAGCGAAAGGCTGTAGGCTTGCCCGGCCCGGGGGTCGGCCCCAGAGCTTTTGACCATGGGGTGCGGCGACCCGTCAAGGACGAGCAGCACGCCCGCCGCCTCCTCGCCGTTGTCCTCCGTGTAGGTGGCTGAAAAGGTGAAGGGGTCGCCTTCGAAGCCCGAGGCCGGCGACGCGGGCAGCGCCACTATGCGAGGCGGCACATTGACCTCGACCATGACCACGACGGAGGCTGTGTCTTCGCCGCCGCGGTTGTCGACGGCGCGAAGCGTGATCGTGTGGCGGCCCGCCATGAGCTTGACACTCAGGTTCTCGCCAGTCCCGAACTGGCCGGACAGGTTCGTCGACCAGAAGAACGTGAGCGGCCCCCCCTCCGGGTCGCTGGAGCCCGACGCAGTGAAGTTGATGAACTCGTCCGTGAAAAAGCGCGAGCCGTTGAGCGGCGCGGCGAGCAGCGCCGCGGGCGGGGCGTTCGGCGGACGGATGGTGACGGTGACGTTCGCGTAGGCCTCGAGGGACTCGTTGTCCCTCACCGTGAGCTCGACCACATAGGTGCCGGGCACCGTGAAGTTCGTGTAATTCACGACCTGCGCGAGGGGCCCCTCGATCCGCTCGGTCGGGAAGTCCCAGATGAAGTACAGGGGGCCGCCGTCCGGGTCGGTCGATCCGTTGGCCGAGAAAACGATCAGCGCGCCGGCGTCGTAGGCGGAGTTGTTTGGGGGGGCGGCGACATTGGCAAGCGGCGGGCTTCCCGCGGAAGCGCCTTGCGAAAGCGCCAGGGCAAGCAAGGCCGTCCCGAAGGCCGCGAGCGCGAGCACCAGGGGGCCAGGGATCCCCTCGCGGGGGCGGGCTTCGCCTCGTTGCGCCACGGCACCAACGATCCCCCCGACCGCGGATAAATAGCCTCTCCGACAGCCTTCGGAGAGTGCGGGCCCGAAGGGGCCGCAAGGCAACCTACTTGACCCATCCAGCGCCTCCCCGGCTTGTGCCACGCAAGAGCGAATTCCACGCCTTTCTCGACGAGGACGTGGGCCGAGGCGACGTCACCTCGGAGCTCGTGGTCCCGCGCAAGGCCAGGGCACGCGGGCGAATTGTCGCGAAACAAGCCTGCGTGCTCGCGGGACTCGACGAAGCCGGAGCGGTCTTTGGCGAGCTTGGCCTCGCCTTCGACGCCAGGGCAAAGGACGGCGAGCGCGTCGCGCGGGGGCAGGTCGTCGCCAAGGTGCGCGGCAAAGCGCGCTCGCTTCTCAAGGGCGAGCGCGTGGCCCTCAACATCCTCCAGCGGATGAGCGGGATCGCGACGCTCACGCGACGCACAGTCGAGGCGGGCCGGCGCGCGAACCCCCGGCTCATCGTGGCCGCCACCCGCAAGACGACCCCGGGCTTCCGCGCGTTTGAAAAACGCGCCGTCGTGCTCGGCGGGGGCGACCCGCACCGGTTCGCGCTCGACGACATGGTCCTTGTGAAAGACAACCACCTCGCCATCGTGGGCGGGGTCGAGCCTGCCATGGCGGCCCTGGCGAGGCAAAGCGGCACGCCCTTCACGAAGAAGGTCGAGGTCGAGGTGTCGAACCTCAAGGACGCGCTCAAAGCCGCCGAGCTTGGCGCCGACATCGTGATGCTCGACAACTTCCCGAAGGCGGGGCTCCCACGGGCCTACCGCACGCTGAAATCCGCGTACCCGCGGGTCCTCGTGGAGGTCTCGGGGAACATCGACGCCTCGAACATTGCGCGGGTGGCGCCCTACGCCGACATCGTCTCCTGCGGTGCCCTTACCCATTCGGCACCGGCCTGCGACTTCAGCCTCGAGGTTGAGCCGGAAAAGTGAAAGGGCAAGAGCGCCAGATCCCCCCTTACTCGACGGAGCGTGGAAGCGGTGCTGCCAGGTGGGATGGACCCTCGCAAGATGAAGGCCCTCATGAAGCAGATGGGCATCGAGCAGGAAGAGCTGCGCGACGTGCTGGAAGTCGTAATCCGGATGCGCTCGAAGGATCTCGTGTTCAAGGAGCCCCAGGTCGTCGAGGTCCGCGCGCAGGGCTCGCGCACGTTTCAAGTCGTCGGCAGGCCCGAGGAAAGGGCCCCGTCGTCAGGGTCGCCGACGAAGGTCGCCGCCGCCGCGACCCCGCGGAAGGACGAGCCCGTGGAGCCGTCGGAGTTTCCCGAGGACGACGTCCGGCTCGTCATGGACCAGGCCAGCTGCTCACGCAAGGCCGCGGTCGGCGCGCTTCGCTCAGCGGACGGCAGTCCCGCCGAGGCGATCCTCTCGCTCATTTCATGATACAGACGGCCCAGGCGATCGGGCGCGCTACCGGAATCGGGCCATCACTCGCGGCGCGCTGTCGGGGTTCGCGCGGCGCTTCATGTCCTGGAGCAGCCCGCTGTAGTACGAGATCTGCTGCCGCACGCGCGCGGTCTCTTCGGGAAAGGCCCGAGCGCCGCCGGTCTCGCCGAGCTCCTTGGCGCGCCGCTCCCACCGGCGCAACTCGTCGATGGCGAGGAGCACCTTGTCCACGTCGAGCGCTGCTTCGCCCACGCCGCGCCCCCAGATTCGAGGGGGGGCACCAGGAAAAGAACGTTTTGTGCCTGCGGGGGGAGCGCTCCTCGCAGGCGGGAGGCCGGGGCCCGGGCTTCAACGCCTGCCGATGGCTCGCACGTGGTTTGGCGATGACTTCTTCGGCCTTTTTCGCGCGCTGGCTCGGTTATGAGACACACCTGGGTGAGAGAATCACGGTTGCGGTTCTCGCCGTTACCTTTAATGCCTCGACGTCCGGCCTTCGCCTTACGGTGAACACGTGCAAACGTCCGTACGCCTGTGCCAAAGCCTGTCGATCGCCCTTTTGATGTTCGGCCTCGGCCTTGCCGCCCTCGCGCTGCCGACCGCCGCCGAAACCATCGACCTCTCGCCCTCGAAGGACCCGAGCGCCTACATCCCAGGCGAAGCCGTGACGATCACGGTGGGCGGCATGTCCACCACGGTCGCCTACGACCTCTTTGTGCGCCACTCGAACGGGACCGACCTCATGGAGATGTACAACGTCTCGTCCACGCAGACGGGCACCTACGTATGGCCCGTTGTGATCCCCACCGATTGGGACGGCACGTACTATGTCTACGCGTACCGCAACGGGAGCTTGTTCCCGGCGCGCACCAGTTCCTTCACGGTCAACCTCTTTGACCTCAACGCCGAGGCGAACCACCGCGTGTACCTGCCGGGCGACACCGTCACGGTCTTCTACTTCACGCAGCGGGTCGACAACCAGCGCCCGCTTGACAGCGGCAGCGGAAGGTGGCGCCTCCAGATCCAGCGCGACAACGGCTCGGGGTTCGTCACCGACAACCTCGGCGAGGCCGTGACCGCCACGCAGGGCAGCTTCTCGTTCACCCTGCCGGCCACGACGCGCTCGAACAGCTACACCCTCGTGCTCACCTACAACGACACGACCAACATGCACTCGGAGACGGCGACGGTCACCATTTACGTCGGCACGTTCAACCTCGCCGTGTCGGTCGACCGGTACCCCGCGGTGTACCAGTCCGGCGACAGCGTCGTGGTCTCGGTAAGCGCCACGACGAGCTACTACTACTCGGACCCCACGGCCGGCGTCGTCGTGACGACAAGGGTCGAGAAGTACGACCCAGGCAACGCGACCTGGAGCAATGACACCTCGTACACGGTGCTCGGGCAGACCACGAGCCAGCAGGGCACGGTCTCCTTCATTGTGACGCTCCACCAGGGAATTGCCGACGACACGATCCTGCGCATTTTCGTGTCGGCCGCGCACGGCGGCGCCACCCAAGAGGCCTCGGCGCAGTTCACGATCCGAGCGGCTACGGGCTTCTCGATCGACCTGAAGCTCGACAAGACCCAGTACAAGCCCGGCGAAACAATCAACGCGAGGCTCGTGTTCGTCACGACGAACACCACGCTCATCACGGGCGCGATGTACCACTGGCGCGTCACGAACTCGAACACGAACGCGGTCCTTATGGAGGACTACCTCGCGGGCACCTCGACCGGTTCGGAGAAGACCGTGCAGATCCCCTCGGACTTCATCGGCCAGATCTACGTGGCGGTCACCGTCTTCACCCCCGATGACCAGACCTACAACCGGGGCGAGTACGCGAACGTGTTCTCCTACGCGATGCTCATGAACCCGCTGAAGAACGCCTACAACCCGGGCGAGACGATGCAGGTCGACGTGACGCTCGTGACGGACCGCGACTGCGGCGCCGGCGGAGCGACCTTCATCTTCATCGTGACGCCGAACGCGGGCGGCGACCCGATCGCGAACGGGACGCTCACGCCCGGCGGCAAGACCGCACGGATCACCTTCGTGATCCCCGGCGAGCCGGACGACCGGTACGATGTCAATGTCGCGGCCTCCTGCGGAGGCCTCGTGGCGCAGGACTCGACGAGCGTCTCGCTCGCGAAGTACCTCGCCCTTTCGATCAGCATCCCGGACAAGTCCTTCAAGCCGGGCGAGAGCGTGACGGTCCACTACAAGTTCGTCACCGTGGGCGGCGCGACGATGCCGGCCACGACAACGATCACCGTGTCGCTCTACGGCGGCGCCGGTTCCCTGCCTGGCGGGAACAACGTCGGTACGCGCCAGTACGACGTGAGCGCGATGGAAGGCGACCTGACCTTCGTCGTGCCCTCGACGACGGCGGCCGACGGCGACCTGCTCGTCATCGCGTCGGCAGGCAGCGCAGGCTCGAGCAGCGCCACACTCTTCACGCGCCCCTCGGGCGGCGCCTCGCCGGTCTCGGCGGCGGCAAGCACAGCCAACCTTGGCGTGATCGTGGCGGTGCTCGCGCTCTTCGTCGGCGTGGTCGCCCTGATGCGCAGGCCGCGCCCGCCGATGGGCACGATGGGCGGCGGCGAGTCGGGCCACGCGCCTTCGAGCTTCTCGGACATGAAGCCGGAGTCGCCGAAGAAGGCGGAGGGCAAGGGAGGGGACCACAGCACCGCAGTGGATGTCCTGCCCTTCGGCAGCGCCCCGGAGCCTATTCCCCGCTTGGATCGGGTCATCATTGACAACCCGCCCGCTGGCTCCCAGCCGCCCAAGTCCCTCTAAGGCTCAAGGGCCCCCTTTCCCTTCCCCCTGGCCGCAAGGCCGGGGTCCCTTTCTTTTCCGTAACGCTTGACGGCAACCGATTCGACACAACGGGCGGTAAGCACCGCACGTTCAAGGGTTAGGCGTCCCTAGATTGTTGCCTTGCCAGCGATGGCAGGATCATTCCGTGGAAGCCTCCGACGAGCAGAACCTGCGCCTGCCGGCCGCACTCACAGGCGTCTTCGTCGTCGGGCTCCTCCTCGGCGTTGCCGGCGGCGGGCTCCTTGCGCGCGCCCCGGCGGCCTCACCGGGCCCCGACACCTCCGGCCTTGCGGGGGAGGTCGCCAGGCTCAATGCGACGGCTGCGGCCCTGAACGCGTCGCTCCTTGAGGCGCAGCGGACCGCGGCCTTCGCAGCCAACGAGGCGGGCGTAAGCGAGCTCGCCGCAAGGCTCGCGGAGGTCGAGGGGCTCCTTAGCGAGAGCCGTAAGACGGACGCCTTCGAGCCGCTGAAGACTCTTGTGGCCGCGGCGACCCATACGCCCTGGGCGCCGGTCCTGAACACGAGCGTGCGGCCGGTGCGTGAGAATGCGAGCCGGCTCCTCGAGGCCATGATGTACGGCAACGACTCGGAGGTCGCGCCGGCGCTTGGCACGCTGCGCCATGCCGAAGACGCCTTTGACGCGGACGCTCGGCTCCTCTACCTGCCCTTCCACGGGGCCAATCCCGAGGGCGCGGCCGTCGAGCTCACCGAGAACATGACCGGGATCTACCTCCGGAAATCCGGGGCCGCGCCCGAGCGGGCGCCCACGCTCCACCTCGCGCGGGGCGCGACGATGATGGTTGAGGCGACGAACAACGACGTGATCGTCCACAACTTCGCGGTTCCAGACCTCACGGCGATCACGCGCGCAATCCAGCCCGGCGAGACCGTTGGGCTCCTCGTGAAGGCCACCGCGGTCGGCAACTACCGCTTCTTCTGCGATATCCCGGGGCACGACGCCACGATGTTCGGTTACCTGAACGTCGGGCCCGCAGCCTGATCAGCGCACAACGAGCACCGGGCAAGGCGCAAGGCGCACGACTTTCTCGGCAACGGAGCCGAGCAGGACGCGCGCGATTCCCGTGCGCCCGTGGGAGCCCACGACGATGAGTTTGGGGTGGATCTCCTCGGCCTCCTGCACGATGGCCACCGCGGCATCGTGGCCCTCGAGCACCTTGGCCTCGAAGGGGACCTTCGCGTTCTCGGCTTCGCGGACGGCCTGCGAGAGCGTGCTGCGGGCGTCCTCGCGCAGCTTCGGGAGCGCCGAGTACCAGTAGGTCGCGGCCGCCCCGGTCCCGCCCGAGCCGCCGTAGACGAGCACGTTGGCGATCTCCACGGAGGCGCCCATCGCCTTGGCGATTCGAAGGCCAAGCCGCGCGGCCTCCAGCGAGGGCTTGGAGCCGTCAACGGCGATGAGGATGACATCTTGCGTTCTTCGAGGCATGGGGGTTCCCGGCCTGCCATGCGCCGCCCACCCCAAAAAGGCGCGGCCCTTAGGCCTCTCACCGCCACCCCCGCATCTTTTTATGGGGCCCCCCCTCTCGGGGCGGAAGGCGCCCCCCAAAGGGGCCCCCGCGGGCTCATGGTCTAGCTGGTCATGACGCGACTTTCACAAGGTCGAGGTCGCCGGTTCGAATCCGGCTGAGCCCATTCTTTTCCTCCGTCCCCCGTGCGTTGGGTTTTACGCGGCCCTCTGCGGTTGGCGGGAAGAGGTCAGGGCTCAAGCGGGGCGCGGGCGTGGGGGTTCTGGCGCCTCCATTCGGCCGCCGGATGATCGCGGATGTTCGGATTGACTGGAACCTTTCCAAAGAGAAGACCCGGCTCGTACTTGCCGGATTCCAAGAGGCGGCCGAACTTTTCCTCCGCCTGATCGAGGGCCAGGAGCCCCTTCAGGTGAGGCAGGACGCCTGCCACGAGCGCCTTCCCGTCGGGGCGTTTCCCGCGGCGTAGCAAGGGGAGTAGCCTATTCTGGAACGCCTTCTCATCGAGGCGCTCAATGGCGGAGACATCGACCGTGCGGAGGGTTGCGTCGTCCATAGAGGCGAAGAAGAGGAAAGCCTTCCGCAGCCGGTCAGGGTCGTGAGGGACCGAGCCGCCGAAGAGGTGGGCCGCATCGAAGACATCGCGGGGCTCGCCCCTCACCGCGAGCGCCGTCAACTTGCCGCCGTAGGCCTCCTCGACCGAGACGACCCGGACGAGAGGCTCTTCGATTTCGAAGATTGGAGGCAGCACCCTCGCCTCCGTATCGTAGAGCGAGAGGCGCTGGAGGAAATTCACGTCCGCCTTGAGCCCGTCTCCACTGCCGTGAGCGTTTTCGTAGAGGAACCTGATGCTCCATCCTGCATGCTCGTCGAAGACGATGTCAGTGCCATAGCCCAGCGACTTCATGAGCTGTAGCAAGGCGTCCTTGACCCGCGGTTTCTCCTCAAGCATGGTTTCTCGCGGTACGGCCCCGACATAGTTCAAGTCGACGTCGACGGAAAGTCGGGGAAGGCCCGCATGGAAGAAATTGATGCAGGTGCCACCTTTCAGGACCAGCCGTGGCCCGAGGTAAGGGTGGCGCGAAACGTCGGCGAGCAGGAGGGCGAGCCTGTAAGCCCGTTCGAACGCATCTTGGTGGAACCCTTCCTTGCCGGCGACGCGGCGCAACCACACCGAGTCCACTCGAGGGTCACCCAATGCGCTCAGCCTCCAGGAATCGTGCGGGAACAATCACGCGCCAGCGGCGGACCAGGCGGCCCCCGGCCCGCGCTTTCGTCCCGAAGTAGGTTGCGCCACGCCCCACCCGGGCATCGAGGAACGCCATGATCGGCGCAGGGGGGTTCCAGCGGTCTGCGTTGCGCTCGACCAGGAAGCCAACTTTTCGGTTCAGGGCGGCCTTCCCGAAAAGCCTGAGCATCTCTTCCAGGGCGGGCCAATCAATCGAAGGAAACCCTCGGATCGCCTGCATTACCTCGTCCAGTCCTCCGCAGTAATCCGGCCGGTCGGCCGCCTGGAGCAGAGTCAGTTCCCGGCTTGCGACTGAAATTTTTTGGCCGGATCGGCGAAGCGTCACCGACCCGCGGCGTAGCAGCAGGCTCGAGAGGAGCACGGATCTGAACGCCGCTCCTTCGAAGGAAAAATGCGCCGGGCGGCGGGGGGTTCCGATAAAGACGGTGCTGAAGGAGGCCGCCTGCGTGACACCGTGCAATTCGAGCGCACTGTGGAAGGATAATGCGTACGGGGCAGCGACTTTGCTGGCGAGCACGAACCGATCAGGTCCGTCGCCCTCCCTTTTGGCAACGAAGGCGTATAGGCCGCGGCGAACGGTGACGATGTAACCCCGCTCGCGAAGGTAACGGATGCTCTCGACCGCGGACCGAAGGCCTACGGCTTTGGCGGCCTCTGCGGTTGTGAAGCATCGCGCATCCGAGAATGCATCAATGAGTTTGGGGAGTGCCATTTGTATTCCGTCGAGCAAATGGTAGATTTATACCTCTTTGCTAGACACAAATCATAGCGACTCCCGTATTTATTATCTTCTATGATTAACAGATGGGTAAGAAATACCTCTTTGGCGCACAATACTCGAAATTGACCCGCCGCGGGGCCCTCGCCCTACGGCACCTTGTCCCTCAACGTTCCGGGATACGTCAGCCCCGGGACCGTTGGTGAACGAGGAGGCCCGCCCTGGCCGCTTCCCAATCGTCATCGATGCGGGCCGGGCGCTCCGGGCGTCATCATCGTTCTTGCAACATGCCTAACCAGCGTTCTTGGATGAGATGTTTTGTCGCGCAACTCTGCTATATGACAGACTTTGGCCACATTACTTCCCATGAATTGAGGGGAGAGCTCTCCGTGGCGAAGCGCGAGGAATGCTCGGGTCCGAAGTCCCTAGGCCCGCAACTCGAACCGGTTTCCCGGTGGGCCCGGCTGGGCCCATCCTCTTCCTTCGCGAACGGGCCGTCGTTCAAACGGCCCTCTTTCCGGCTCAATACGCGGTCCATCCACCGTCCGCGGTGATGACCGCTCCGTTGACATTGCTCGCCTCGCTGGAGGCCAGGAAGAGCGCGAGGCGGGCGATCGCGTCCGGGTCCGCAGGACGGGGGCTCGTAGCGAAGCCGAGCTGCATGCGCCGGGCGCCGACCGGGTGGGGTTCACCCATGCTCTTGGCGATGTTCGTCGCGACCGCTCCGGGGGCGATGGCGTTGGTTCGGATGCCCTTGTCCGCGTACATGTAGGCCATGTTGCGCGTGAGACCGACGACGGCGTGCTTGGATGCCGTGTAGGCGGCTCCAGCGCGGCCACCGTGGAGGCCGCCGACGCTCGCGATGTTCACGATGGCACCCTGCCCTTTCTTTAGCATGTATTGGGCGGCCAGGCGGGACGCGTAGAAGACTCCGTTGAGGTTGACGCCAAGCACGCGTTCCCATTGAGCGTTCGTCGTGGCATCGATGGGCTCCATGTTGTCCATGATGCCGGCATTGTTGACGAGCACATCCAAGGAACCGTAGGTGTCGGCAGCCGCGGCTATCATGCGGGCCGCGTCCTCTTCCCTGGAGACGTTGGCCTCGACGCCGGTCGCCGTGCCGTTTTGGCCGCGAATGATCTTCAGGGTCTCGTCCAAGCCCAGGGGATCGAGATCGGCGGCAACGACCTTGGCGCCTTCTTTTGCGAACAAGACCGCGATGCTGCGACCGATGCCACTTCCGGCGCCTGTGACGACGGCAACCTTCCCTTCGAGCCGGCCGTTCATGGCATCCGCACTCCGCTCCTACTCTTGCGTGCTGTCTTTTGTCCAGGAAGCAACATAGAGCTTTCGTGCTAGCAATCGTCCCCCGCACGTAGGGCTCCACGACCCCGCATCCGGCTTCGGAAGCCATTGGACGCGGCCGGCCCCCGGGCGGACCTGCAGCCCGCTCTCGACCGCTCGTTGCTTTGATGCCGGCTGTAACGCGGGTACCTTCAAGGGGCCCGGCGAGAATTAGGAAGCCGAGAAGCCCGGCCAAGAAGGTGCTCGCGGAGGTGCTCGTCGCACTCCAGCAGGAAGGCGGCGGCCCGTAATGGGATGGCAGGCGGCGCCCACCGTGCGCCTGTTTCGTCTCGCCACCCAACGCCCGTGACCGGCATGCGTTTCGAACCGGCTTTAAGGTGGGCCCGGCTGCGCCCATTTCCGCTCCTCGAGATTCGGGCTCCCCGCCGACGCAAACCCTGCACGAGGGCACAACCATCGGGCCGGTTCCACGGATGGAGCCGCGCCGCCGGCCTAGAACACCAGCACCTTGTGGGCCCACAGCGTCCACGCCGTCAGTTCGTCGAGGGAACTGCGCCGCGCGGCAGCCGTGAGGTCGCCTTCGGCAAGTCCCCGCGCGTCCATGCAGGTACCGCACACGCCCACCACGCCTCCTTTCGAGCCCACGGC
>JBGPNV010000004.1:0-30486 GCA_041487695.1 Thermoplasmata archaeon
TCATCAGCGCGCTGAAGCTCTACATCGAGCAGTATAACGAGATCCCTCGGCCGTTCATCTGGCGCGCCACGGCGGACCAGATCCTCGCGAAGGTCCGCTGGAACCGATTAAACGCAGATCTGATGAGGACGCCACACTAGCAGAGCCCGGCCATTTTCATGGGGCCGAGGAAATCAGTGCGGTTGTCCAAACACCTCGTCGGCGAGCGTGAGGAGCGGGCCGACCCGGAGAATTGGGTCGTTCTCGGAAATTTCGGGGAGCACATGGGGCTTGCAGGCGTCTGCCTCGGAATCGCCGCGATCTCGTCCCTGATCCTGGCCTACCGGATCGTCCCGGAGGCAGTTGCTGAAGGGGGTTCGTTTGCGGCGGGGCTTCTCATTTTCACATTCGTGGTCATCGTAGCCGGCCCCATCGTGGTTGGGGCTACCTATATGATGCGGTTCTGGAGCAGCCCAAGATCCGTTACGATCGGGAGTTCGTCGGTTTCGTTTGAGCTGTTTCGAAGAACCAAGGACATTCTGATTCGTGCCGTCGCCTCTTACGAAACCTCTTACACGATCTTTTCGGGTCCAAGCATCCTGATTCAGATGCGCGGAGGTCCGCGTCTCCGGATAGCGGATCTCCCGACTCATCTCCTGGATTCGATCGTCGGTCGGTTCGAGGCGGCGAACCCGAGCCTTGATCCGGAGGAATCTTGGGCGTGGGCCCGGATGGCCGACGGCACCTTGGTCCGTGACCGCAGACTGTTCAGAAGTTCAGAGGCCCAGGCGGAGGCGCCCCTTGGCTGTTGGTGTTCCCCAATCAAGGGGTCGCGTGCAGCAGCGTGGGCATGGCTCCCAGCTTTGGCAGCAATCGTGAGCATGTTTCCTTTCGTCGTAGCAGCTGGAGGATCCGACCCAATCGCTGGTGCGGGCGCTGCTAGCCTGGAAGCGGCGTCCTTGATGCTCGTCGGCTTGGCGATCGCCATTTGGCAGGCCAGCCGGATCAACCGAGATTCCACGGGGGTATCGTCCCTGCAAATCGATGAAGTGGGGCCGCTGACGACGATGCGCGCAATCGAAAGTGCAATCGCCCGAACCGGGGCCACTGGGGTTCGAGGAAGGGATCTGTGGATTCTCGGGTTCGAATTCAGGCGATGGCGGATTGGGCGGGATGTCCGGGTCTCCTTCCTATTTCCCCCTCGGGGAGACTGGGGACGAATCAAGGTGCGGACACGCAAGGCGCGAAGTCTGGAGCTCCACCAGCGTTCAAGGGCGAGGCGCTGGCGGCGCTGGGACCAAAGGGCAGCCAGTGCACCCCCGGCCAGCCTGCCTGAGGGCCTCCACGACCTCGCGCGCAAGCTTCATATCCCGGGCGATCCTGCGTGCCTCCAGGCGATGAGGCCCGCCTGAACCGCCGCGCGCCCGGCTGATGGCTTCTACCTACAAGGGCGCCCAGCAGAGGCGGTTCCCACGGCAGACACGGCGTTTCTCGCGCTCGTCCTCCTCCTCTTCGTCCTCGCGGCGGTTCTTGGAATCCTGCTCAAGATCTCCTCCGCGATCACGGAAATCGCCGTCGGAGTGGCCGCCGCCTCGCTCTTCGGCGTCTCAAACCAAGGCCACGATTGGCTGCCGTTCCTCGCGGCCATGGGCTCCCTCGTCCTCACGTTCCTTGCGGGCCTTGAAATCGACCCGGAGGCATTCAAACGCAGCTGGAAGGCGTCCAACACCCTGGGGATCGCGGCGTTCGTTTCGCCCTTCCTCGGGTGCTGGGCCTTCGCGCAGTTTGTCCTCGGGTGGCCGCAGGCTCAGGCGATGATCGCGGGCGTTGCCCTGTCGACGACCTCCGTCGCGGTCGTGTTTGTCGTCCTCACGGAGTCGGGCCTCACGACGACCGACACGGGCAAGCTCATCCTCTCGGCCTGCTTCATCAACGACCTCGGGACCGCGGCCGCGCTTTCGCTCCTTTTCCGGCCGCCCGACCTGTTCTTCCTCGGCGCGATGGCCGGAGCGCTTGCGGCGGCCTTCTTCTTCCTGCCGCGCGTGATCCCGAAACTCTTCCAGTGGTTCGGGTCGCGGCCCAACGAGTTCGAGGTGAAGTTCCTGCTCCTGCTCGCCGTCGGGTTCGGCGTCTTGGCCGAGTTGGCGGGCTCCCAGGCGGTGTTGCCTGCGTACATCCTAGGGCTGATGCTCGCGGGGACGATGTCGAAGAAGCGCGAGGTGTTCCTGCGGATGCGCACGATCGCGCTCGGCTTCCTCACGCCGGCGTTCTTCGTGAACGCGGGGCTCAACATCGACGCGGTGGCCGTCGCGGCAGGCGCGGGGCTCGTGCTGCTCTTCACGGGGGCAAAGATGGTCTCAAAGCTGGTGGTCGTCGTCCCCCTCTCCCGGCGGTTCTTGCCGCGCCACTCGACCTACACGGCGCTGCTCATGAGCACCGGGCTCACGTTCGGGACGATCTCGGCGACCTACGGCCTGCAGGCCGGGATCATCGACAGGGGCCAGTTCTCGGTGCTCGTGACGGCGGTCTTGATGACGGCGGTTGTGCCCACATTCATCGCCCAGCGGTGGTTTGACCCCATCCGCAGGGAGCCGCAGATCCTCGCCGGCGGGCCGGGGAAGGAGGGCGCACGCCAGGAGGGGGGAACGTGAGTGCAAGGACGAGCGGGACGAAGCGCAACGCCAAATCGCGCGCCCCGGCCAACGGCACGCTTTACCGCAAGATCCTGGTCGCGACGGACGGCTCGGACAGCGCTGCGCGCGCCGTCGAGGCGGCGGTCGAGCAGGCGCGGGCCTCCGGCGGCGCCCTGCTTGCCGTGTGTGTCGCCGGGGTGAGCGAATTTGCGACCCTGGAGGCTGACGCGCTGGACCCGCAGGCCCTGGAGCGCTGCGAGGTGGCGCTCACTGCGGCGAAGCGCGTGGCCGCCGCCTCGAGCGTTGACATGAAGGTCGAACGGTTGGCCGGCCACCCGGCCGACCGGATCCTTGCCGTGATCGAGCGAGAAAAGCCGGACCTCGTCGTCGTGGGGACAAGGGGGCTCACCCGGTCGCGACGGTTTCTCCTCGGCAGCGTCTCCAACGCCGTGCTCCAGCACGCGGACTGCGCGGTCTTGGTCGTGCGCTGAGGCCAATGTTCGGCCGCCGGTGTCCGCTTCGCTACTCGAGCGCGCCCGGCCTGACGTCCTCGAAGATCGCGTATTCGTTCCCGCTCGGGTCTTCGAACACGTAGCACGGTCCGTTGGGGATCTCGAATTTTCCGCCTTTGGGGATCCACCCGCGCTTCTTCAGGTCCTTGACCGTCGCGGCGATGTCCTTGACCTCGAAGATCGGCATCACGGAGGGCGCCTTGCGGTGGTCGGCAAGCAGGAGGAGCGGGCCCCCACCGAGCCTAACGGCAGCCACGTCGGCCCCGAATTCCTTGTAGCGCCACACTTTCTTCGCACCGAGCTGCTCCTCGAAGAACCTGAGGTCCCGGCCCGTGTCGGCGGTGCCGATGTAGAGGAAGCGCAAGGGGCCGAAGGGGGGCGCCACGCGAAAAGCAGGGCGCGGCGGGCCATATGAAACTCGCGGGGGCGCTCCAAGTGAGTCGTCTAATAGGGTCGCTCCGGTTGCGGGTCTGTTCAGGCGCGGTGAGATCGCATGACCAACCGCAGACAGGCTCCCGCACTGCCCGCAGCGGCGGCGGGCGGCTTCAACGAAATGTACAGCGGGACGCCGCCCTGGGACATCGGCCGCCCGCAACCGGCGGTCGTGCGCCTCGCCCAGGCGGGCGCGTTCGAGGGCGCGATACTCGACGCGGGTTGCGGGACGGGCGAGAACTCGCTCTACGTCGCCTCGCGCGGGTTGGAGGTCGTGGGGCTCGACGGTGCGCCGCGCGCGATCGCCCAGGCGCGTGCCAAGGCCAAAGCCCGCAACGTGCCCGCCTCCTTCGTGCTCGGCGACGCGCTCAACCTGGAGGCGCTCGGCCAGGCCTTCGACCGGGTCCTCGACTGCGGGCTCTTCCACGTGTTCGACGACGCTGACCGCGCCCGCTACGTGGGTGGGGTCGCGGCCGTCCTGCGGCCCGGGGGCCGCGCGTTCGTCCTCTGCTTTTCGGACAAGGAGCCGCCGGGCTGGGGGCCGCGGCGCGTCCCCCAAGCGGAAATCCGGGCGGCGTTCAAGGCGGGCTTCCGCGTGGAGTCCATTGTCCCCGAGCGCTTCGAATCCCACATCGGCGCCGCGCGCGCGTGGTGCGCGACCCTGAGGCGGCTGTAACGGGGGGCCGGCGCGCCGGTGCGCCCCGGTCGCCGACGGGGGCCATCGCAAAATACAACCCGGGTGGCTCCCCTCAAGGCCCCATGCCCGAAAACCTCACCCGGAAAATCATCCGGGCCCACCTTGCCGAGGGCAAGATGGAGGCGGGCAGCGAGGTCGCGCTGCGGATCGACCAGGCGCTCCTGCAGGACGCGACGGGCACGCTCGCATGGCTCGAATTCGAGCAGATGGGCGTCGACGCCGTGAAGGTCCGGCAGGCCACGCAGTACATCGACTACAACATGCTCCAGACCGGCTTCGAGAACCCGGACGACCACCTGTTCCTGCAGGCGATGTGCGCCAAGTACGGCGCCGTGCTCTCGAAGCCGGGCAACGGCATTTCCCATTGGGCGCATCTCGAGGCGTTCGATGTACCCGGCGAGACGATGCTCGGCTGCGACTCGCACACGCCCCACGCCGGGGCCGCGGGGATGCTCGCGGTCGGCGCAGGCGGCCTTGAGGTCGCTGCCGCGATGGCGGGCGAGCCCTACAGGGTAACGATGCCCAAGGTCGTCAATGTGAATCTCACGGGGGCCCTCACGCCCTGGGTCTCGGCCAAAGACGTGATCCTGGAGCTCCTGCGCCGCTTCGATGTGAAGTGGGCGAAGAACAAGGTGCTGGAGTTCACGGGCCCGGCCCTTGCGCAACTCTCGATGGGCGAGCGGGGCACGATCTGCAACATGTGCACCGAGCTTGGCGCGACGGCGGGGATCTTCCCGTCCGACGACCAGACCCGGAAGTGGATGAAGGCGCAGCACCGGGAAGGCGACTTCAAGCCGCTCGGCGCCGACGGGGGGGCGCCCTACGACGAGGAGGTCGAGATCGACTTGGCAGAGCTCGAGCCGCTGATCGCAAGGCCCGGGAGCCCCGACGACGTCGTGCCCGTGCGCGAGGTGGCGGGCACGCAGGTCTTCCAGGTCGCGGTGGGCAGCAGCGTGAACTCGAGCTTCCGCGACCTAACGGTCGTCGCCGACATGCTCGACGAGCGGAAGGTGCACCCGCGCGTCTCGATGGCGGTGTCGCCGGGCTCGCGGAACATGCTGCTGCTGTTCATGGTTTCAGGCGGGATGACGAAGCTCATCAAGGCGGGCGTGCGAGAGCTCGAGGTCGCCTGCGGCCCCTGCATCGGGATGGGGTTCGCGCCGCCCACGAAGGCACCGAGCGTTCGCACGTTCAACCGTAACTTCTCCGGGCGCAGCGGCACGGAGCAGGACCTCGTGTACCTCTGCTCGCCGGAGACGGCGGCGGCGGCGGCGCTCAAGGGCGAGCTCGCAGACCCGCGGGCCGTGGCCAAGGAGCTTGGCATCAGGTGGCGCGTGATCGAAGAGCCGGCGGAGTACCCGAGCGACAGGAGCGGCTACGTTTGGCCGCCAAGGACGGCGGCCGAGCGCGCAAAAGTCGAGGTCCGAAGGGGCCCCAACATCAAGCCCTATGAGCTGCCGCCCATGCTCCCGGACGCGCTCGAAGGCGAGGTGCTCATCAAACTTGGCGACGACATCTCGACGGACGCCATCATGCCCGCGGGCGCGCGCATCCTGCCGCTGCGCAGCAACATCCCCGCAATCGCGGAGCACGTGTTCGAGTACATCGACCCCACGTTCCCGGCGCGCGCCAAGGCCAAGGGCGGGGGCTTCATCGTGGCCGGCGAGAACTACGGCCAGGGGTCGAGCCGCGAGCACGCGGCTGCTGCACCCGCGCACCTCGGCGTGCGCCTCGTGCTCGCGAAGGGCTTTGCGCGCATCCACGGCGACAACCTTGTGAACTTCGGGGTTCCGCCGCTCACCATTGAGGACCCGAACCTCTACGACCGGGTGGCACAGGGGGACCGGCTACGCATTGCGGGGATTCGCGCCGCCCTCGAATCGGGACGGCCACTGGCAATCGAGGACCTCTCCTCGGGCGCAACGCTCAGCGCCGCGCTAAGGCTCACACAACGCCAGCGCGAAATCCTCTTGGCGGGTGGCGCAGTCCGGTGGCTGAAGGCGCACCGTAACGCCCGTGCCTGAAAGGCAGGCGCCTCACCCCTTCCGGTTCCCGGGGTCCCACGGCCTCGGGTCGGCCCCCTCGACCGGGTCGATGAGGACGCGCAAGGGCTCGTCGCCTCGGCCCTTCCGGCTGTATTTGCAAAGGCCGTCCTTCGGCTCGCCCTTCGTCTTCAGGTGGCTGTCGTCGCACCAGGGCCAGTCGGCCGAGAGCCCGCAGCGGCAGACCCAGACGTCGTCCCCTTCGATCTCCTTCTTCTTCACGATCAGCGGTGCGCGGTCCTTCATCACGACGATGCGAGGCACTGGAGGTCCCTGCCGCGTAGGGCGGCGCGCCCTAGTGCGTGAGCCTCCATTTGGCTCCTTCCTCGCACCCCGTCAGGGAGCGGCGCCAGGGCTCGTCAGCCTCTCGCTTAGCGCCCAGAGCCGCCGCTGCAGGTCCGCGTCGTGCGAGTCCGCCGAAGACTCGACGACCGCCGACCGCGCGAAGTACTTGCCCGACACGGCTGAAAGTTCGGGTGCCGTGGCCGCCCAAAGGGTTGTGCGTGCGCCCTTTTCGGCGCTGATCGCCGCCGGCCATCCCAGGCGGATGCCGAGCCGCATGGGCGCCGTCGCACTGCTCCCAAACCCCGAGCGCACAAAGCCCGGGTGCACGGCGTTCGCGCTGACCGCGGCCCCCTCGAGGCGCCGCGCGAGCTCGTAGGTGAAGAGGAGGTTCGCAAGCTTTGAGTTGCCGTAGGCGCGCCACTGCGAGTAGCGCTTCTCGCCCTGGAGGTTGTCCCAATCCCACTTCGCCCACGCGTGCGCCATCGAGGACGTGCTGATGATGCGGGCCGGCGCGCTGGCGCGCAGCTTGTCGAGCAGGAGGTTCGTGAGCAGGAAGTAGGCAAGGTGGTTGAGGGCGAATGTCGATTCAATCCCGTCGGCCGTAAGGTGGCGCTTGCCGATGAGAAGGCCCGCGTTGTTGATGAGGACGTGGAGCTGGCCGTAGCGCCGGTCGATTTCGGCGGCGGCCTCCCGGACGCCCGCCTGGGTAGAGAGGTCCGCCACGACGAGGTCCACATGGGGGTTGAGGCTCGTGTGGACGATTTCGTCGACGGCGGCGTTCGCCCGCTCCTTCGAGTGCGAGACGATGACGACGCGGGCGCCTTCGCGAGCAAGGCCCAGGGCGACCTGCTTCCCGATGCCGCCGCTTGCGCCCGTGACGACGCAGGCCTTGTCCTCAACGCTCCAACCGAGTGCCATGAAGGCCGCGGCGCGCGAGCCCCGCACGGGTGCTTAAAAGGTGCGGCCCTGCGAAAGTCGAGGGACCACGAATCGGCCGGGGTAGCACTCTTCCTTGGCGCTCCCGTGCTGTACGAAGTCCTCTCCGGCATCCTTCGCCGGCAGTCGTGAGCCGAGGCCGCGGCCTTCCGCGCGTTCGTGGGGGTGTTCCCTGTCCTTGCGTTTGATGACCCCGCCGCGCGCAGGGCGGCGGACGTGCGGGCCGAATTCGAGGATGGGACGCGCGAAACCCGGCGTTGATGTCATGATCGCCGGGATCGCGCTCGAAGGGGACCACGTGCTCGTCACGCGGGACAGGGACTTCGACCCCATTGGAGCCGAGTGTGGCCTACGGCTGGAACGATATTGAGGGTGGTGCAGCCGTTCGGCAGAATCCTGCGTGCCGCGTGACTTAGTCACACCCACGTCCGCTCAATATGGCCCACCCCGTCTTCTCCCACTCTGTACCGCGCTTTGCCGCGCGGAACAAGGAGTGAAAACGCATGGATTACGGATGTGGACCCGGCTCCGGCTACGGCCGGCGCTACCTGACCAGGGAAGAGATCGCGAACGCGCTTGGCGAGTACCAGAAGGAACTGGAGAACGAGCTTCAGGCCGTGAAAGAGCGGATCACGGACCTCTCGAAGAAGGCGTGAGCCTTTTGTCGCCCACCCTTGCGGGCCTGCCCCCAGCGGGCCCCGCCGAGCGGCTCCCCTTCCCGGGCGTGCCGCCGCCCTTTCACCCCCGGCCGGACGGGCCCGGGGGGCTTCCCCCTCTAGGTCTCAACCTTGAGCTCGAGCGTAATCTTCGTGTTGAGCAGCCGCGAAATCGGGCACCCCGCCTTCGCGTCGTTGGCCGCCTTCTCGACCGCCGCCCTGTCCGCCTTGGGCACCTTCGCGTGCGTGCTGAGGTGGCTCTCGGTCACCGCGAACCCCTTGTCCGTTTTCTCAAACGTGACCTGGCACGTCGTCTTTAACCAGTCGGGTTTCAGGTTTGCCTTGCCAAGCTCGCCGGAAAAGGCCATCGAAAAGCATGAGGCGTGCGCCGCGGCGATGAGTTCCTCTGGGTTCGTCCCCGGGGTGCCTTCGAAGCGCTGCGTCCAGGAGTAGGGCAGGTCCCTGAAAGCGCCGCTGTCGACGGAAAACGTTCCCTTCCCGGCCTTGAGGTCTCCATTCCACTGCGCGGTGGCTTTTCGAAACATGATGATCGGCGGCCGAGCGGCCCCCTCGTGTATTTACCTTGCGCCCGACGAACGGGAGCGGGGGCCGCCTCCTCCCGTACCCGCCGGCTCCCGGCTTGCACGCCGCGCAGACCTCAGGCAGCAGCGGCAGGCCGCTCGTGCGCCGTCACGGGGAACCTGCCGATCGCCTGCAGGCCAACGGCCCTGTCCTGCGCGGGGTCGCCCGGTACCGTGCGAATCTCGAGGGCCTGCAGGATTGTCGCCAAGGTAATCGCCCCCTGCGCCATCGCAATCCCTTCGCCGAGGCACGATCGGGGGCCGACGCCGAACGGGAAGTACGTGCCGCGCTTGCGGGCATCGAGGGCCGGGCCTTCCCAGCGAGCCATGTCGAAGCGCGCGGGGTCGGGGAAGTTGCGCGCGTCGTGCTGCGTCACGTACGGCGAGATGACGACGAGCGAGCCCGCGGGGACCTGCCACTCGCCGAGCTGCACCGGCACGCTCGCCCGCCGCGCGAAGGCCCACGCCGTCGGGTGTAAGCGAAGGCCTTCCATGAAGGCGGTCCGCGCAAGCTGGAGGCTCCCGATGTCGGCCAAGGAGGGGAGACGCCCGCCAAGCGCGGACATCGTGGCCGTGGCAAGGCGCGCCTGCTCCTCGGGCCGGCGCGCGAGCTCGTAGAGCGTCCACGCGAGCGCGGCGATTGTCGCGTGGCTTCCAAACAACAGGTCGAGCGCTTCGGCGCGCAGCTCCTGCGGGGTGAGGCGGTCCGGCCCGCCGTCGGAAAACCGCATCTCGACAAAGAGGCTGAGGAGGTCTTCGAACTTGCCGGGATTGGCCCTCCGCTCCCGGACGAGTTGGTCGGCGAGCGCGATGAGGTCCCTCGAGCAGCGCTCGATGTGGCGGGTGCTCCTGAGGGGCAGGCGGTCGAGGACCCGGCCCGAGGGCCGGAGCACGCGCTCAAAGGCGCCGTACGCGCCCATCGCTGAGTTCGAGAGCCGCTCGAGTTCGGCCGGCTTGTCCATGGAGAAGAGGTTGGCCGCGATCACGCGCAGGCCCAAGTCGTAGATTTCCTTGCCGAGGTCGAAAGGCGCGTCCCTCGGCCATGATGCCGCGGCCTTCACCGTAAGGTCGGCCGAGACGCGCGCGACGAACTCGACCCGGTCGTGGCCGAAGAACGCCACCGCCGCGCGCCGGCGCCTGTCGTGGTCGGCGCCTTCGCTGAGGAAAAGCGAGCCGCCGACGAGCCGCTGGACGGCCTCGGACACCGAGGCGCGCGTGTAGTACTCGGGGTGCTCCACGAGGACCGCGCGGATGAGGGTGGGGTCATTCAGGAGGAAGACCTTGCGGCCAGCAAGCCGCATGAAGACAACATCGCCATGCTCCTTCACGAGTTTCTGGAGGAGGCCGAGCGGGTCCTTGCGCGCGGGCAGCGCCCACAGGAAGAAGGGCCCGCGCGGGCCCGGAGGATAGGCGACGGAGGGCGCCGTGTTCCCACCTTCCCTCCGGCTACGCGAACCCACGCATATAACCGCGCTAGAGCGGCAACCCGGAAGGGTTTACGCCGGGCGTTTGGGCCGCAGAATTCCGATCGAGCTTGTGTACCCGTGGATGTACGTGACCTCGCCGACCGGCCCAATCTCCCCGTTGCAGAAGAAACCCGCGAGCGGGATGTCGCCCAACCCCTCTCGGAACACGCGCGCGTCGTGGCCTTCGGCGCCGAAGAGGTTCGTCCCCCGCCCATTGCACTGGAACATGAACGCCGCCGCGTGGTCGAGCGTGGGGACTGTCGCGCGGTACTCGGCAAGCATGCGCGTGAGTTCCTGCTCGGCCGTCTGCGCGTCGCGCACTTGGAGGCGGATCGTCTGGCCTTCGTGGAACTCGTGGCCTACGCGCACAACGCCGGCCTGCGGGTTCGCGCCCATCAGGTTCCTTACAAGGTAGCCGCCGTCGTACTGGACCTGTCCCTCCTTCTCATGGCCTTCCATCGCCACGCCGACGAAGAGCGCGCGCCTCGCAAGCAGGCGGTCGCCTTCTGCGAGCGAATTGAGGACGGCCATGAGGCGGCCATAGGCCGGCTCGCCGTCGACCTCGTAGATGTCGGGACCGGCAGCGCGAGTCACCTTGAGCGCCGGGCCGACCGGGCGGCACCCCTGCGCGACAATCACGTCGAAGTCGAGGTCGCCCCAAAGGGCCGCGCCGACCGCGCCCTCGTAGTAGGTCTTGTCGCCGAGGAACACGGCGATCGAGTCGGCCGACTGGCCGCCCGAGGCGAGGCCCCCGACCTTGCGCCCCGAGGGGAATGCCTGGTCGAGCGAACTCACGAGGTCGTCGACGGGCATCGTGAAGGGGTGCCCGAGGAGCAGGAAATTCACCGCCTCGGAGGCGGGGGCCTTGAGGAAGTCGCCCCAGCGCTTCGGCGAGGGGCCGAGCGACTCGAGCTGCGCGTTCTCGATGTGGAACGGGGAGATCGAAACGCCAGGCAGTGTGCCCGCGCTGATCGAAACGGCCGGCCGTTGCTCGGCCTCCCGCCCGACGCCGATCACCCCCATGCCCGTGTTCCCAATGAGGACCTTTGGGCCAAGCTCGCGTTGGACGAGCGCGGGGAAGCGCTCGTATTCCTCCGCGAAGGCGACCGAGCAGAAGGCGACGGCGAGGTCGGGAGTCGCACCGGCAAGGCCCGCGCGTGTGGCGGCGGCCGCCTCTGTTACGGCGGCGGCAAGGTCGCCCGCCTCGGAGAAGCCGGAGGCCCAGCGGAAGGTCGAGACGCCCGCCACGCGCGGCCCATCCCCGCTTCCGTAGATGAGTCTCCCGGCTCCTCGAGGCGCACCCGGGCAGTCCGGCGGGCAGTTCTCCGCAGGACGACGGGTAGCGAAGTCTACACCCTGTATGGGGGCGACGAAGACGCCGGTCCTGGTCGACACCGGCATCTTCGTGGCGGCCTTCACCACCCGGGGCGCGTGGCACGCCGACGGCACGCATTGGGTCGAACGCCTCGGATCCGGGGAGTTCGGTAAGGTCTTCACAACCGATTACCTCGTGGCCGAGGCGCTGAACTCTTTCGTTGGGAAGGCGCGCGACCCCGGGCTTCCCGAGCGGGTCGCCCGCAATCTTCTTGGCGAGGGCGGTTCCCCTTGGGTCAAGGTGCTTCACGTTGACGAGGTGACTTGGCGTCAGGCTCGCGAAGTGTTCCGCGGTTTCTCACGGCCCGGCCTGAGCTTCACGGACTGCATCGCTCTCACGGTGGTCCGTCAATTCGATTTGGAGGCCTTCGTTCGTTTCGATTGCGGTTTCGACGGTTTCATTCGCCGCGAAGGCTAGCGAGCCCTCATCGGATGAGCTCGGCCATCTTCTCGACCGCGTCGAGGATCCCCCGCACCTGCTGGCCATCGGGAGAACCCGGCGCCATTGTGAGGTACCGCCGCAACTGCGCGATGGCCTCGTCGTGGCGGTCGAGCGCGTGGAGCGCGAACCCGCGGTCGCGGACATCGACGGCCGACTCGGGCTCAAGCACGAGCATCCGGTCGATGATCGCGAGGGCAAGCTCGGGCTCGCGGGCCTTGATGTGGGCGATCTTCAGGTTGTTGAGCATCCGGTAGATCGTCTCGCCGTGGGTCGCGGGCCGAAGCATCGCGCGCTCGAGCTTGACCTTCCCCTGGTAGAATACGTCGAGGAGGTGCTGGAGGTCCTTGTCGTTCACCTCGAGCCCCCGGTTGAACGGGTCGACGACGAGGTCGCCCCCCGGCGACGCGTGCTTGACGAGGAAGTGGCCGGGGAACCCGACCGGCATCAGCGGGAGCCCGGCGCGCGCGGCGACTTCGAGGTAGACGATGGCGAGCGTGATGGGAATGCCGAGGCGCCGCTCGAGGACGAGGTTGAGGTAGGAGTTGCGGGGGTCGCCGTAGTCGTGGATGTTGCCCTGGAAGGAGAGTTCGCCGTAGAGGCGGGCGTTGACCTCACGCAGCGCCGCGCGCGGCGTGGGCGCGGCGGCGAGGCGGGGGGCAAGCGGGCGCGCGAAGTCGTCGAGCATAGCCACATAGACGGCGGGCTCGAGGTCGGGGTAGCGGTAGCCGACCATGGCAAGAGCGCTTGACGCCAGGCCGACCTCCAGGTCGGGCTTGCTTACCTCGCGGCGGAACGCCTCAAGCGCCGGGTCTCCCATGCGGCCTCCATCGGCGGCGGGCGCTCATCTCCCTTTCGCTCGCCTCGCCTGGCGTGGAGGTCTTGCAAAGTGCCTTACCGTACGCAATGCATGGAGGGAACCGGTATCGGCTCTGGCGCGAAGGGGGAAACCATGAAGCGCAGGCGCCTCAACAGGGCGGTCGGCATCTTGTTTGGCAGCCTCGTGGTCGGCGCGAGCCTTGTCGCGGCGTTTTGGCCGACGCGGTGGGCGGCCCCTGAGGTGATGTCGGTGGTCCTTTCTCTCGCGCTTTTGCTGGGTGAGATCGTACTGCTCCATGCCCTCCGCGCAGGGCGTCGGCGTTCGCACGCCCGGCGCCGCGCGCCAACCGTTTGAGGGGCGACCGGCGCGAAACCCCTATCATCTGGCGCACAAGGCGCCCCTTCCTCCAGAGCCGCGGCCGCTTCGGACCTGCCCGCCTTGCGGCAACCCATTCGCCACGCGCAACATCGTGGCACTCGTGCGCCCGCTGGTCGCACGCCGACCACCTGAAGGGCAAGGGGCCCGCGGCCCGTGCGCTCTCCGCGCGGCTTCGGGAGACCGTGGAGTCTTGCCGGCCGGTAACGCAGGTCGCGAACAAGGCCCGGTTCGGATGGATGGCGCGGGCGCGCTCCGCGGGCGTCCTGCGCCTCTCGGAGCGCGGGATGACCGTGGGGTTTTGGCTGAAGCGCAGGGCCAGAAGCCCGCGCTTCACACACGTCGAGCACCTTTTCAAGGACGATTGGGTCGGCACCTTCCGCGTCGCGCGGCCCCGCGAGCCTGACCTTCAAGTCGAAGCATGGCTTCGTGAAGCGTACGAGGTCGGCGCGCGGAGCGCCCTCCTTGCGAGAAAACGGGAGCCCCCGGGACACAAACAGCCCCGTTGAAGGCCCGGTGTGGCGCGAGAATGGGTTGTGGCAACATCCATTAAATAAGGCTCCAAGGCTCACGAAACCTGTCCAGAGGGGCCAAAGGTGCCGTCCGCTGTACACGCGTCGCGAAAACGCGGGGCGCCCGCGTTTCTCTCTGCCTTCGTTCTCCTCAATGTTTTCATGGGGTCCGCGGGCGCTTCGGCCCTGCTCCTTCTGCCCACGGAGGGCAGCAACGCTGACGCGCTGCCCAGCTCGCCGGCGGCTGCGGCGCGTGTCCTCGACCCCGGCCTGCGTAGTGGGTCCGTCGACCCCGAGGTCTTGCCGGCGGTCAATGGGGCGCCCACGCCGGCCCTTGAGCCGCTCGCCCTCGGCGTCGGGACGCCGGAGAATTGGTCGCCCTACTCGCCCTCCGCGTTCACCTACGGGAAGGTCGGCCTCTCTACCGGCGCCAGCGCCGTGAACTTCACCGGTGTGCCCTCCTTCACCGTCAACCAGACCGGCAACGTGAATGTCATGTTCAACGGCTCGTGGAATCCTCGCCCGCTCGTCGAGGCCGAGCGCGATTGGGTCATGGTCGTCTTCGTGGCGAACGGCCGCGCCGACGTCTTCTCGATGGAAGCGAACACTTCGAGGGCCGTCACCCTGGGGGCCGCGCAACTGCCCGCCACCGCGTATTTCGCCCTGCCCTCGCCCCGGGGCTTTTCCTCGGGCGTCTCGAGCGCCTCCGTGGCCGTCACGCCGCCTTCGGGGACCTCGACCCGCGTGAACCTCACGATCGCGGCGGCGGGCCTCGACCTGCAGCTCTTGCCCACCGTGCAGCCGGTCGCCTCGAAGTCCCTCTGGACGAACTCGAGCGGCCTCTACAGCGGGAACGGCGTCCTTAGCGGGCCCCAGAACACCTCCGTGCTCGTCCCCTTCGACGACACGCCGCCGCTTCCCGTACACCGCGGCGAGGTGAGGGAGTGGACCTCGGGGCGCACCTTCCCGGGCGGCCGCCTCTTCCTCCTTAACGGCGGCGGTGGGATCGTCGTGATCGGCAACATCGAAGTCAGCGTCTGGACCCGGGGGTCGCCCGAGAGCGGGCTCTACGTGAACGCCACGCTCGCGCCGCTGCCCGCTTTCCGCGGCTCGACGCTGCAGGCGCAGGGGTCTTCGGGAAACCGCAGCCTCCTGCAGTCCACGAATTGGTCGGTGAACACAACGGCCCAGGCAGCGCCCGCCCACCAGTCAACCTCCTGCACGGCGATGGTGCGCCTCACGAACGGCTCCTTCCGCCTCTTCTGCCGCGTAAGCGACACGATCCTGCTCAACACGACCTACGGCGTGGCCTCGGCCTTCTCGCGCGACGGCTCGCAGTGGAATTGGGAGCCGGGGCTGCGCTACCAACCCTGCGCCGGCGCCCACTCGATCAATGAGATTGCCATCATCCGGATGCCTGACGGCGTCCTCAAGATGTACTATGGCGGCCAGGGGACCTTGATCAGCTGCCCTGGAGCCCTTGCCACGCACATCTCCGCAGCCACCTCGGACGACGAGGGTGTCACGTGGTCCCTCGATTCCGAGACTCTCGGGAACTTCGCCGTTACGGCACCCGATGTGCGCGCCGTCGTTTCCACGCAGGACGGCGTCCTGCGGATGTACCTCGACTCGTCAAGCGGTCTTGCGACGGCCACCTCGGAGGACACCGACGCCTGGAGCGGCGAGGCTGTCCTCGGGGGCACGCTCCCGCGCACCGTCTACGCGCTTTCAGACGGGTCGTACAAGATGTACTTCGGCACGACGGATGTGCAGTCGAGCCGGTCCCTTGACGGCTTCACGTGGACGGCGGTCCAGACGGAGCTTGGGAACTGGGCGGGCGCGATCGAGGCGGGCCCGGTCATCGACCGGGGCGACGGGACGCTTGGCATGCTCGTCTACTCCCAGGCGAGCGGGCTCTTCCTTGCGACGCTGCGGGGCGCCACCACGCCGCCCGCGCGGCTCCTCGTCCTCGGGACGTCGTCTGACGGCCGGCCCTTTGGCGCGGCGCTCGCCAACGTGACGTCTGCAGGCGTGTTTTTGGCCAACCTCTCCCTGCCGGCAACCGCGCCGATCGGGCGCACCTTTGCCGAGCCCCGCGCGTGGTATGGCGGCCCTCGCGTGCGAACGATTGTTCTCAACCGCCTGCCCGTGTGGTCGGGCCCCAAGACAATCAACGCGACCGAGGATGTACCCTACGTCCTCAACCTCGCGAACCTCACGGCCGACCTCGACGCGGCGGACTCGTTCAACTTCACGGCGGTCTCGGCCTACGCCGTCCTCCTGGGGTCCTCGCTCACGCTCACCTATCCCAACGGCGTGCTCTCGGACACCGTGAATGGATCCGTGCACGACGGTTGGGACTTCGTGTTCTTCAAGATCGCGGTCAACGTCACACCGGTCAACGACGCGCCCACAATCTCGCCGAACGCCTCGTATACGGCGGTCGAGGATTCTCCCTCGCCCGTGGACTTTGCCGCCGCTGTCTTTGACCAGGACACGCCGCTTGCGTCCCTCACCGTGACGACAGACGCCCCGAACGCGACCGCCGCCGGGACCGTTGTGACCTTCCGGTACAACCTGCCCGGCAGCTACCAGGTGAACCTCAGCGTCTCGGACGGGGCCCTTTCCGCCAACGCCACGACGATGATCATCGTGACGCCCGTCGACGACCCGCCAGTCCTCACGCTCCTTCCGCTCTACACGGGGACCGAGGACAGCCTCGTCGCGCTCGACCTCCAGCCGGCCGTCTACGACGAAGACACGCCCTTCAACAACATCGACATGACGACAAACCTCAGCGGCGCGTCGGTGAACCGGTTCAACATCACGCTCACGCCGAGCCTGCCCGGCTCCTTCTCCTTCAGCGTGACCCTCGACGACGGCACGACGCAGGTGAGCGGGTCCTCGGTCCTCCAAGTCCTGCCCGTCAACGACCCGCCCGTGTGGTCGAGTTTCGAGATCCGCGACCTCACGGAGGACGTGCCAGCCGAGTTCGACGTGGCGCCTTTCATCACCGACGAGGACAACGCGACGGCAACGCTTGTTTTCTCCGTGGTCTCCCCCAACGCCACGTTCAACGGCTCGGTCCTCGAGATGCTTTTCGGCGAGGGGATCACGGACGTCACGCTGCAGCTGCGCGTCTCGGACGGCACGTCCGTGCGCTTCAACGCCGTCCGCGTGCGGATCAACTCGGTCAATGACCCGCCGATGCTCACGGGCACGCCCCCGAGCGCCTCGCAGGGCGGCGGGCCCGTGACCTACCAGTTCGGCGCCTCCGACCCGGACAACACGCTTGGTTTCACGTTCTCCCTCGTCACGGGGCCTGCCTGGCTCTCCGTTTCGCCCTCGGGCCTCCTTACGGTCACGCCGCCCCAAGGGCTACACGGCCGCGCGGACTACACGGCGCGCGTCCAGGACGCGGCGGGGGCCTTCAGCCTGCCCGTGACCTTCAACTTCACGTTGCCCGCCAACACCCTGCCCGAAATGCGGCCGAACTTCACGGGGCTGCCGGCCGACGCCTTCCCGGGTGTCCAGTTCTGGTTTGACTTCGGCGTGTTTGACGCCGACGGCGACCCGCTCAGCCTGAGCGCGGTTTGGGACGACCCGGCCCAGAACGTGACCCTCACGGACCTCGGCTCCAACGTGTTCGTGCTGCGCTGGACGCCGAACTACACCTATGACCCGACGTCGGACTTCGGCCGGACGCTCACGGGTACGCTGAAGATCGACGACTCGTTTGGCTTCTCGACCTACCCCTTCGCCTTCCGCGCGCGCGACCCCGCGAACCGGCCGCCAACGATCAACGGCACGATCGGCCCAATCAATGTGACCCGCAACAACTCTACCGAAATCGACCTGACGCCCTTCATGGACGACCCGGACGACAGCCTCGCGAACCTAACGTGGGCGTACAATGCGACCAGCGTCCCGTTCGTGTCCGTGTTTTACAACCCGAGCAACCACCACCTCACGGTCCTCTTCGTCGACACGGGCAACGGCCTCCTCATCCTCACGCTGGCAGACCCCGGCCACAAGAATGTCAGCGTGCCTGTCACGGTGCACGCGACGGAACCGCAGGCGCCGGGCGGCGAGCAACCGAACGCGGCGACCGGGTTCCCCTGGTGGCTCCTCCTCGTCCTTGCGGCGGCCGGCGCCGGCGCGGGCCTCTACCTCTGGCGCCGGAGCCGCGCGGCGCGGGCTGCCTCTGCGGCGGTTGAAGAGGTCCCGATCGTGCCCCCCGAGGCCGCGCCCGCCGCCCCCATCCTGGCCCCTGCGGCGCCTGCTCGTCCGAAGCGCACCTTCCTCGTCGAGGACCTCTTCCTCCTCTACCGCGACGGGCGCACGATCTACACGCGCGGCGGGCTCTCTGCCGATGCGGTCGAGGATGCGGAGTCCGTGGGCGCCATGCTCGTCGCCGTGCAGGACTTCGTGAAGGACTCCTTCAGGCGCGGCAGCCCGGTCGACCGCATGGGCTACGGCGACAACGTGATCCTCATCGAGCAGGGCGACTACGCGCTCCTTGCCGTCACGGTCTTTGGCGACCCCGACCGCGAGTTCCGCGAACTCCTTGCCGAGACCGTGCGAAAGGTCGAGATGACCTACGCGGGGGTCATCGAAAAGTGGGACGGCAGCAAGACGGCCCTCAAAGGCGTCGAGGCGATCCTCGCCCCGATCTGGCAGCTCACCGCCGACCTCACGCGCGGCGACGTCCTTCTAGCCACCACCGCGCGCGAGGTCCAAATGCTCTCAGGCGTCGAGTTCTTCCAGGGGTTCGTGCGCCTCAAGGTCGGCATCGTGAACAACACGTCCAGCGTGATCACGAACGTCACCGTTGACCTCGACTTCAACGCGGACGTCTTGCGCCTTCACAAGATCGAGCCCGCGGGCTACAAGTCCGCCGCGGCCAAGGTGAGCCTCGGCGTCCTCCAGGCCGGCGAGAAGTCGACCCTCGCCTACTACTTCGACCCGCAGATCTGCACCTCGTCGGCGATCGACGGCTCCTGCCGCTACAAGGACCACGAAGGGCGCCAGCACATCGTCCAGATGAAGAGCCGCCAGGCCGAGGTCGTCTGCCCGCTCTTCTTCACGAAGGAGCAGGCAAACACCGCCATGCTGAAGCGCCTCGTCGAGACGGAAGTCAAGATGTTCGATGTCCGGGCCTACTCGTTCAAGCCCGGACCTGCCGACGTCGCCCTGAATCCTCTCTTCGAGGCGATGAAGAGCGCAGTAATGGCCCACGACGTGCAGCTCGTCCGCTCGTTCGAACGGCGGCGGCCGTACGTCGGCGAAGCTTGGTTCTACGGCAAGACGAAGGTGAAGGGCTACCAGATGGTCATCCGAGCCGTCGTCGACCAGGAGAAGGGGCGCGCGGAGTTCTTCGTCGCCTCGAGCGCGATGCGCTCCGTGACCGGGCTGCTGGCGGAGCTCAACCACACGTTCCAGGCGTCATCAGGGGGCCGCTTCGCCGAACTCGGGCTCACTGCGCTCTTCGAGGAGCACGTCCGCGACGCGTATTCCGACCCCCGCGCCGTCTCGAAGATGCTCGAGGGTGAGGTCGACGCCGCGGAGAACGAGCCCGCGTGACCCTTCGGGGCGGGCCCCCGCCCCTCACGGCCGCAGGCCGCGGACGGTCCACGCGCGCGCCACGAGCCTTAGCCGGCCGTCCTCCCCCGGCAGGACGCTCGCCTCCAGGCGCGCGCGGAGCCTCGCCCGCTCGCGCTCGCCAAGCTGCGCGAGGTAGGTCGGCGCGGGCCCTTGGCCTCCCAAGAACGGATTCCAATAGTCCTCCAAGCTCTCGAAGACCGCCGACAGGTCGAGGTGCCCGGCTGCGACCTCTCCAAGGCCCGCCTCCTGCGCGAGGCTTTCAAGCACCCGCGGATGGCAGACCGCGAACCGGACACCCTCGTCGAGCGGCCCCGCGCGGTCCGGATCGAGTTCGACGGCCGCGTCCCAAAAACGCCGCAGGATCTCCATCTTCCCCGCGTAGTCCCACACATAGAGGGCGACGAGGCCTTTCGGCCGCACGACGCGCGCCATTTCGCGCACGGCTCCGCTGGGGTCCTTTGTGAAGTTGAGGCACAGGCCCGACACGGCGGCATCGAACGACCCGTCGGGGAAGTCGAGCGCGAGCGCGTCGCCGACGGCAAAGGACGCCCGGCCGCCGCCGAGCCGCGCGGCCGCCTCGGCCACGAAGTCCGCGGAGGCGTCGATTCCGACGACGCGAGCCGCGCCCTGCTCGACGAGGGCCGCCGCAAGGGCCCCCGTCCCGCAGCCTACGTCGAGGACTTTGGCCCCCTCCGGCAGCCTAGCCCACGCGAGGAATTCTGGCGCAAGCTTGCGGCTCCATCGGCCGATGAACGCCTCGTAGGCTCCCCCGTCCTGCCAGCGCTCGAGTCCGTCCGACACGACCGCCCGTTCGCCCTCCGCCCTACCTAAAGGTGGTGCCAAGGCGCTTCGGGGGACCCGGGGCACGTGAGCCGGCATCGCCGTTGCCCGCAAGGCGCCTACTTAAGCGAAGGTCGGGGAACGCCGAACGGCCTGTGGAACATTCGACCATGCGTTGAAGGGGTCGGCACCCTTACGTGCGCCTGGTGACCCAAAATGGTCCACGTAAAAGACGAAGGAATCTTCGAAGAACCGCTTGAGAAAATCTGGCGCTTTAACGGCGACGAGAAAGCCCCGCACCTGCACACAGCGCTGCGGAACCGCAAGGTCGTCAAGCAGGAGGGCGCGAGCACCTGGATTGACACCGAAGTGATGAACCCCGACGGGAAATCCTACAGCAAGGCCAAGTGGAAGCTGACGATGAACGCGCCGAAGGACTACACGGTTGAATACCTGGACGGCGCCAGCAAGGGCACGAAGTTCACGAACAGCTACACGGCGCTTGGCCCCACGCGCACGAAGGTCAACGTCGAGGGCAACTGGGTCTTGCCGGGGATGAACGAAGCCGACGCCCGCAAGAGCGTCCTGGGATTCCTCGACATGGTCTTCGGCGAGGACACGGCGAACCTCAAGAAGTACAAGTAGGCCTCTCCGGGCGCCGGCGGCCCGGCGCCCGTCCTTTCCCTACCGACTCTCGACGCGGCCTTTGAGCGCCACGAGGTCCTTGCGAAGTCCGCGGGCCATGAACGGCGAGAAGACCTTCATGAGTCCCTTGAAGTTCAGGTCCAGCGAGTGCTCGACGAGCGTGCCCTCACCTTGGGCCTTCAGCACGAAGGTCGTCGTGCCGGTCACCTTCCCTTGAACGATGCTCATCGTCACGCGCCGCGGCGCTTCACTCTCTTCAACGGTGAAGTGGATCGTCATGGGGCCGCGCGTCACGCTCACCTTGGTGCCCTGCCCGAAGGGGCCGGGCGTCTGCGTGGCCGCTTTGATCTTCGGAAGCCATTCCGGCGTCTTCGGGTAGTCCCCAATCACGTCCCACACCGCTTGCGGCGGTTTCGAAATGGCCACGCTCGCGCTCCAGTGCCCCACCGTGTCACCGGCCGGCCGTTGCCGGCCCACCCAATAATCCTTCGCTCGAACGGCCGGCCCGCGGCCGCCCGCGAACCGTGCGGGGCGGGTCGAATCTCCGCGAAACGGTCGCACTAAAGGGTTATCTGGCACGGCGGAAGTTCCCCTGTCAGGGGTTCCGAGGCCGTGGAGTCCTCCGAAGGGGAACCTCGCGCCAAGCCGAAGGAGCCAGGCGTGGCCGCTTTCCGGCGCCTGGCACGCTCGATCTCGCGGCGCAGCCGCCTCATTATCGTCTTGTGGGTCGCGGTCCTCGCGCTCAGCCTGCCCTTCGCCCTCCATGTCGGCGACATCCAAAGCTCGGGTTCGGGCGGCTTCGACATCCCCGACGCCGAGTCCGTGAAGGCGTCGGACATCATTGACAAGCAATTCCCGCGGGCTTTTGCCAACTCGAGCGCCATCATCGTGATTCAAAATGGCAACGTGACGGACGTGAAGGCGCGCGATTTCGTCCTTGACCTCGAGGCGCGGCTCACGGCACAGGGCGCGCAGCCGAACCTCACGGACTTCACCTCGGTGTACTCGCTCGAGCGGCTTGCCCTCACGGAGACCGCCTTGCAGACCGCCCCCTTGCTCGCGGGCGTGAAGTTCAACGCCTTCGTCGTCTGGGGCGTCCCGGCGACCTACCTTGGCGCGTGGAGCGCGTCGCTTACGACCGCGCCAAACCTCACCACAAGCGAGCGCGACGACGGCGCGAACAACGCGACACTTGCGTTCCTCGCGGGGTTCACCGCGGGCCTCGACCCGGCTTCCTCGGCATTCGTGAATGGGTCGTACGCCGCCTTTTATGGCGCATGGGTGGCCAATGCTTCGGGGGCTGGCGACTCCCAGGGACGGATGACAACCGCCGTGCACGCCGCCGTCGGGGCGTTCGCCCCTTCGATCCCGGATCCGAGCGCACGGGGACTCTTCCTTGGGGTGGGCAGTGCCTTTTCGCCTTCGACCTTCGCGAACAACAGTTCGGTTTACGCCTTCGTGAATGGTGAGCTTTCGGCCTTTTCCCTTGCGCCCCTGCCCCCCTCGTTCCTGGGGGCCGTGGAGGCTCTCGGGCCCCTTCCGGCGCGGACGGACGCGCAGGCGCTTGCCAACGCGACGATCAGGAACGGCACGCTCGCGACCTACCCCGTCCTACTGCCCGCCGACGCGCTGCGCACCTTCATCTCGGACGACAACCAGACCATGATCGCGATCGTCGGCTACGACCGCGCGCCCGTGGGCTTCGGTTCCGTCGGTGCCGACCCGGTCCTCCTCAACATCCGCAAGGCCCGCGCGAACATCACGGACCTCAAGGCCGTGCAGGGCGCTCCCCAGGCGGTCCTCGTCACGGGCAACGCCGCCACCTCCCTCGATTCGGCTGAGTCCGGGGAGAAGGACTTCTCGCGCATCGAGCCGGCGACGATCGGCGCGATCCTTGTCCTTGTGAGCCTCTTCTTCTTCGCGGCCTTCGTCGTCCTTGTCCCCCTTGGCTCGATCGGCTTTGCGCTCATGATCACCCAGGGCCTCGTCTACCTCATCGGAAAATACCTCGTCCACGTCCCCGACACGACGCTCACCTTCCTCTTCACGATCGTCCTTGGCGTCGGGATCGACTACGCCGTGTTCATCATGGCGAGGTACCGCGAAGAGCGCGCAGCCGGCGCCGACCGCGACAGCGCGATGCAAACCGCCGTGACCTGGGCCGGCGAGAGCATCACGACGAGCGGCGCGACCGTGATGATCGCCTTCGCGATCCTGGCGCTCTCCTCCTTCGAATTCCTCCAGGCCATGGGCTACGCGGTCGGCGTTGGCGTGGCCGTGGCCCTCGCGGTCAGCCTTACGCTCATCCCCGCGCTCCTCAAGCTCCTTGGCAACCGGATCTTCTGGCCGAACTCCGGCAGGCGCCACGAGGCCCGCATCGAGCGGGCCCGCGCGCGGCGCGCCGAGGGCCACGAAACGTACTTCCGCCGTGCCGCGAAGTTCTCGGTGAACCACGCCAAGGGTGTGATTCTCGTTGCCGTGATTCTGTCCGTCCCCACGACGTACATCAGCTTCACCGGCACCACCTCCTTCGATTTCATCGCAGGCCTGCCCGACACGGAATCGAGCCGCGGGCTTGACGCCATGCAAGCGGCCTTCGGCGCCGGCCAGCTGGGGCCCACGCAGATCGTTGTCGTGTTCCCGAACGAGATTGCCAGCAATACGACGATGGCCCTCTCCGCCCACCTCGCGCTTGACAAATTCGCCGATGGGATCCTCAATCTCTCGAATGTCCGCGAGGTGTCGGGTCCCACGCGTCCGAAAGGCGTGCACCACGACCCGCTGAATGGGGACAACCTCACCGCAAGCGAGCGGTCGGCCATCGCTTCGTTTATCGGCAAGGACAACCGCACGGCCCTTCTGGCCGTGGTTTTCTCCGAGGAGCCCTTCACGCAAAATTCCATGGGGACGGTAAAGGCGATCCGGGCGCTTGCCAAGGAACGGCAGAAGGAAGACGCAACCCTTGGCGCCGCCAAGATCTACGTGGGCGGCCAGAGCGCGCTTACCCTCGACTTTGCCGACTCGATGGGCGAGCAGTTCCTCCAGATGCGCGTGCTCGTGGTCATCGCGATCTACATCATCCTGCTCTTCGTGCTCGGCTCCTACCTGCTGCCGCTCTCGGCAGTCCTTTCCGTGACCCTCTCGATCACATGGGCGTTTGCCGCCACGCTCCTCTTCTTCAACAACGTGCTCGGCCACGAGGTGCTCTTCCTCATCCCGCTCATCCTCTTCATCCTGCTCATGGGAATCGGGATGGACTACAACATCTTCATCCTCACGAGGATCCGAGAAGAGTCGGAGAAAGGGAAGAGCCCGAAGGAGGCTGCCGTCGATGCGGTCGAAGCCACGGGCGGAATCATCACGGCGCTCGCGCTTATCCTTGCCTCCGCCCTCGGGTCGCTGATGCTCTCGGAGAATACGATGCTCCAGGGCTTCGGGTTCGCGATCGCCTTCGCTGTGGTACTCGACGCGATGGTCGTGCGGACCTACATCGTGCCTGCCGTCATGGCGCTCTTGGGGCCGCGCGCGTGGGTGGGGCCGAAGCGGCTGCGGCGCGTAGGGCCGGCTGTCCCCGAAGCCACCGAGGCCCCGAAGGCGAAATGACCCGGGGGGCCGTGCGCGGGCTTCTCATGGTTCGACGGCAATTGAGCGGCCATGGCCAAGGTCATCGAGCGTTCGATCGACATTGACGCGAGCCCGGCGGCGGTCTAGGGGCTGCTTAGCAACCCCGAGTCCTTTGCCGCGTGGAACCCGTTCATGACGGAGCCAAAGGGCGCGTTGGCAGTCGGCACCAAACTCGAGATCACGATGGTGCTCGCCGACGCGAAGCCCATGACGTTCAGGCCGACGGTCCTGGAGGTGGTCCCTGACCGCAAGGTGCGGTGCCTTGGAAAAGTGGGCCCCGGCGGCCTCTTCAACGGCGAACACACGCTCTCGATCGAGCCGCGCGAAGGGGGCGGCGTGGGCTTTGTGAACCACGAGCGCTTCAGCGGGATCCTCGTGCCCTTCATGGGGAAAACGCTGCGCAAGGCCGAGGGCGCCTTCGACGCGATGAACGCGGCGCGAAAGGTGAAGGTCGAAGGCAACGCGAAGGAGTGACCTTCTCAGCCGGACCCGTGCCCACCATCGGTTGCGGTTTCTTGAGGGCCGCGCATAGCCGCGCGCCGCAGCGCGCGGCGCTCCCGGATGGAGAGTTTGGGCGTCTGCGGGGCAGCTGGAACGGGATCGGGCTCGGAGCGCTGGGGAGCCCTGCGGGGCGGGTCGGGCTCGAGGGAACGGTTGCGCCGTTTGATCTCGAGCCCTCGCTTCTCCTCCGGCTCATCAAGGGCCTTGCCCTGGCCGCCTTGTTTGTTTGTTCCGCGCGCGACCCCGCCCTGCGCGTTCGGCCCTTTGCCCCCTTTCCCCGAACCCCCCGGCCCCCGACCCCCCAGCGGACCTCCGCCGCCCCCCCGGCCCCCCGGCCCGCGTCCCCGCGGCCGGCCACCGCCCGGCCCCTCGCGCCCTAGCCCGCGGCCGCCGGGCGCCCGACCCTCGCGTGGGCCGCGGCCGTCGCGCGCTCCCGCGCCCGGCACGCCGCCCCTCGGTCGGCCCCCGTCGTGGCGGTTCTCCCCGGGCCGCCCCCTGCCTCCACCGCGTCCGCGCGGCCTGCGTTCCTGCTTGGCTGCGCCCGGAGCGCCGGCCTTCGGGTTTGCAGGGCCCCCGAGTTTCTTGTCGATCGCCGCTTTGCGCTGCAGCGCCTTTTCAAGGTCGGGCTTCTCGCGCAGCGCGAGCCGGTAGAGCGCCCGCGCTTGCTTGAAGTTGCCCCGGGCCTCGACAAGGGCGCCTTTCGCGTAGAGGAGTTCGGGATCGTGCGGCGCGCGCCGCAGCGCCTCGTCGAACGTCGCGAGCGCCGCCTTCGTTTTCCCCTGGCGGCCGAGCGCGACGGCAAGGTCGTGGTGCGACGCGAGGTTTCGCGGGTCGATCGCGAGCGTCCCGCGCATCGCGCGCTCAATCAAATCCGGGCGGTCCGCGCGCTTGCCGAGGTCTGCAAGAAGGGTCCAAGCCTCCTTGGAAATGCGCTGCGTGCGGGCCACAATTTCGGCGACGGTGATCGCGTCTTTGAGGCGACCGAGCTCGGCAAGCGCAAGGGCTCCGAGCAAGGCCGCGTCGGCGTCGTCGTGGTCGCTGCGCAGCAGGTCTTCCGCGCAGGCCAGCGCTTCCGCGTGCTTGCCTTGGCGCGCAAGGCAGCGCCCTAGTTCCAGCCGCGGCTCGCGCCGGTCCGGCGCAAGGCGCACCGCCTCGCGGAAGCACCCCTCCGCTTTCTCTTCCTTCCCGCGCTTTGCAAGGCGCTCCCCGTGCTCAAATTGAACGTCCGGGTCGTCCCTGAACGCCCGGTACATCTCGAGGCGCGCGGCCTTTGCTTCGTCCTCTCGGCCAAGCTCCGTAAGCAGTTCGATTTGCCGGCGCCGCCATGCGACGACCTGAGGCTCGAGTTTCAGGAGCACTCCAACCGCCACCATCTCCTCGTGGGGCCGCGCCATCTTCTTGGTCGCCAAAGCGCGCGCGACCCACGTCGGCGCGTGCGCCTTGTTGATCGCAAGCGCTTTGTCGTACGATTCAGCCGCCTGGCGATAGTGTCCAAGCGCGAAGTGGGCCTGTCCGCGGTTGTGCCAAAAATCGGGGTTGTGCGCGCCGCGGCGCAGCGCGTTTTCCTCGGCCGCGATGGACTCTTCGAGCCGGCCCAGCCCCGAAAGCGCAGTGGCCTGCCCATCCCAACTGTCGCTCTCGTCTGGCTGCCGTTTGATCGAGACGTCGAACGCGGCAAGCGCCTCGAAGTAGCGCGCGAGGACGACGAGCTCGGTGCCCTTGTTGTGCCACCCATCGGGATTTGAAGGGGCCACGCGCGCGACCCAATCGAATTCCGCGAGCGCCTCCTCGTGGCGGCCCTCGCGAGCATGCGCGAGGCCCGCGGCGAAATGCTCGAGGAGGGCCTTGTTCTTCTCGTCCGTCGGCTTGCCGTAGATCGCGATCGCGGTGCGAAGCCGAGGGGGCAGCTTCGCGGGCGCGGTCGGTGCGGTAGCGGTGGGCTCCAAGCGGTCACCTCGGGAGGTCGGCGGCGTCGCAGGCCGTGGCGCACTTGCACGCCATGCATTTGGATCGAGCGGGTTCGGGGAGAAAAGCCTCGCGCCCGGCCAGAGACATCATCACGGCCCAGTCGGCGGCGATCGCACTGTGCGTGGCGGCACGTTCGCTGCCGTGCTGGAATTGCAGCGCCGGGTCGCCCTTGCCGGCCCGGTCGAAGGCCTCGACGGCCTGCCAGAAGTGGCCGGCCGCAAGGTGCGCGTGCCCGCGGTTGACCCAGTACTCCCCGCGGTCGGCGGCGAGGCGCAGGGCGCGGTCGTACGCCTGCACGGCGTCATCGAGCCGGGAAAGCGCGGCAAGCGCCGAGCCGCGCCCGTCCCACGAGTCTGCGTCTTCGTCCTCGAGCCGGATGGCGGCATCGAAGGCAGCAAGCGCTTCCGCCGGGCGTCCGAGCATCGTGAGCGCGACCCCGCGGTTGTGCCATCCGTCCGACACTTGGGAGAGGGAGCGGGTCACGAAGTCGAAGTCCACGAGAGCTTCCTCACCGCGGCCGGCCTGCGCGTGGGCCACACCCGAGGCGAAGTGCTCGCGCACAGCGACGGCTTTGGGGTCGGTTGCCGGAAGGGGCAGGCCCGCCGGCAGCGTCAAGCGCAGGCGCGGCGGGCGCCGGCTCGGGGGGCCCTCAGGAGGGCGCGGGGCGGGCGGGGGCGCTTCAACCGTCGACATTTCGCCACGACCCAGAAGGAATTCTGCCTTAGGTCGACGCCAAGACAAAAAGGAACGCCTGGCGCGACGGGGTTTGCTGGATGAGGGGCAGTGCTCCCACCGGGATTCGAACCCGGGTCGAAGGCTTGAAAGGCCTGCATGATTGGCCGCTACACCATGGGAGCAAGGAAACGTTTGCCGCGGCTGGAGGAGGGGGAGGTGCCGGCCCACTGGGGCTTACCCGCCGGACACGACTTCGAGGACCTGGAGTTCCTCGCCGTCCTTGACAAGTTCGGTGATCGGGATGGGTGTCGACCCGCGCACAACCACGACGCTGTCGGGGCGCACGCCCCTTGCGCGCAGGACTTCTTCGACGCTGGCGTGCTCGTGCGCAAGCTTGACGCGGGTGGCGGTCTTGTCGAACCGGCCGCGGATGGTAACTTCGGTAGGAATCCCTCCACACGCTTCGCGCGCAAACGCTTAAGTCGGGAACTTTGCTTTAAGGCTTCCCCCGGGGAATCAGGCGCGCTTCTTGCCGAGGTAGCCTAGCCCGGTAAGGCGCCAGTCTCGAAAACTGGTGTCCTTTGTGACTCGGGAGTTCAAATCTCCCCCTCGGCACCATTTTACCGGTAAATTACATATTCGACCCACCGTAACATGAGGGTGGGAAGGCCAAGTGGGGGAGACCAAGGCCAGGGGCAAGACGAAGACCATCAAGCAGAAGACGGTTTACGTCTACCTGCCATCGGAGAAGGCGGTGGCCGCGTGGCACAAGGAGGCCGAGCGGCACGGCGTCTCGCTGTCGCAGTTCGTTTTCGAGAGCGTGGAGGCCGGGATTGACCCCGCGAAGGCCAAGATTCGGGCCAAGAGCAATCCGGACGAGCTGGCCGAGCGCGTCTCGGACCTCGAAGTGCAACTGAAGCGAGCCCACGCGGACGGCGCCGTGAAGGATGCGGCGCTCGAGAAGTTGCAGGCGGACTTGTCGCGCTACCGGGTTCAGCAACTCAAGCCCCAAAAGGGCTCCGCGAATCGCCAGTATGACAAGAAACTCATCCAGATCATTCAGGAAAAGGGCCAGATCTCCAATCTCGACCTGCTGAGCGCGCTGCGCGTGGCGCCGTCAGACCGGGAACTGGTCGATGCCTACGGTGAGCACCTGGACCGCCTCGCTGAATGGGGCATCATCGCGCCCACGGCAAACGGCTGGAGGTGGCGCCATGATCGCAAGTAGGAAGCGGAACGAGGCGATCCTGGAGGATTCTCAGTCCAGGATCATCGACGGCTTCGTGCAGGACTGCGCGGACCGCGGGCTTTCCCCTGGAACCCGCGGACACTACACTTACTGCGTCAGGAAGTACGCCGGTTTCCTCGCGACCCAAGGCTGCGCATTTGCGGACGTAGACCGCGAACTCCTTCGTGATTACCTCCGGTTCCTGCGGGAAAAGGAGGGCCTGACCCCCAAGACCATCGAGAACCAATTCGCCTGCCTCTCGACGTTCCACGAGTTTATGGTGTTCGAGGGGCTCTCGGAGACCAATCATGTCCTCGCTGTACGAAAGCGATTCCTTCGCACCTACAAGAGCGGCGCCAGCGCGCCGTCGCCTCGACAGGTACTCACCGTTGAGGAAATGAGTGCGTTCATTGGGAGCATCTTGGACACCCGCGATCGGGCGATCGCCATTCTCTTGGCGAAGACGGGCGTGCGCCGCGGCGAGTTGGTTTCGATGGACACGGGTGACGTCAACTGGGAGCGCGGCAGCATCTTGCTCAAGCCGAAGCCCAAGCGCACGAACCGTCTCGTGTTCTTTGATGAGGAGGCGGCCGTTGACCTGGCCCGGTGGGTTCGCCTGCGGGAGCGCATCGAAGGCGCCGATCGGACGCCCGCCCTCTTCTTGGGCGAAACGGGCAATCGGCTCGACCGGAATGGGGTGTACTGGGCGATCAGGGCTTGGGCGGAACGGGCGGGGATCAGCGACCCCAGCGCCGCCGATGCATCCGGCCGGTTCTTTGTCCACTGCTTCCGGCACTGGTTCACGACGAATCTTCTAAGGGCTGGGATGCCACGTGAGTATGTCGCATTCCTCCGGGGCGATGCCCCCTCCGGCGCCATCGACATCTACAACAGGATCGACGCGGACGAGGTTCGTATCGCCTACCTCGCGGCAATCCCCAAGCTCCTCCGCTGACCTCCTCGGCGGCATGGGGGAGAGCCCCAGACTCGGGCGTTTGCTGGGAGATACCGGCGGAACGAGGAGTCCCGACCAGCACCCGCCTCATGCCGTGATGTTGTGCCGCACCAAAACCGGTGGACTGCAATCGGGCTCCGCGTATGACAACCACAGTTGGGAGCCGCCCAAAACCGCACGTAGGGTTGATACAACGTAAATACTCCCATTTGCCATCAATTCGGCGCGCAATGCTTCGCCCGGGACGGCCATGCCTCGCACGAATCCAGTCGTGTTGTAAACCAGAATCAGATTTCGATTGTTCGTGCTGGGCTGGAATTGGCCGTGAGAAAATGTGTATTCGTGGGCAACCGAGTATTGGGCCACCGAGCTTCCGTCGGTCGTTCCCTGGATGTCGAACTCGGTGGATTCCGCGCGAAATGTCGAATGGTTGGCGAGCGGAATCGAAGCGATCGGCTGATCGCTTAGGGGGCTCCCCAAGGCAATTAGCGCGTCGTTCGGATATGTGTCGTTCGCCGTTCTCTGATACACCCAGGCACGCGTTCCGGTTGCTGAAATGAACATGGAGCCCCAAAACTCAAAGGACTGGTTCGTTCCCGCCCCGACGTCGTAGAACTTCACAACGTCCCCCTCGACCGTTCCGATGAAGCGCCCGGAGGCGTCCGAGGCTACCTGCCTCGTTGTTCTCGAGAGGCCGAAAGATGCGGTGAGCTGACCATCGCTGATGTTCCTAATCTCGACGAACGCTGGCGACTCTATCGCGGCAA